>CANRDE010000011.1 GCA_947629325.1 uncultured Bacilli bacterium | reverse complement strand
ATTGTTTGCTATTTATATTACACTTTCACTGACATTTTCAAAAAATTATCTACTGACATTTTCAAAAAAATTTGACACTATTTTTTTATAATTCTAAAAGTAATTTTATTAGTAAAATATTTTTAACGAATTGTTAAACATTTTTGATAGAAAATCCTGAATAAATTATATATGCTAAGTTTGGAGGTGAAAAATGAATACAGGTGATAAAATAATAAAATTAAGAAAGGAAAAAAACTTATCGCAAGAAAAGTTGGCAGATAAATTAGGAATTGCCAGACAAACTTTATCTAGTTGGGAAAGTAATATTACCACACCCGATTTAAATCAAATTAGAAAAATTGCCGAAATATTTAATATTTCAGCTGATGAATTGATTGATAATAATATCAAATTAGTTATTCAAAAAGTAAATAATACAGAAACATTAGCCAAAAAACAAATGAAGTTTATTAAAATAATATTAATTACGTTATATTTTATTTTAATGATTGCTATTATTGGTTTTATAGTATACATGATCAATAAAAAAGATTATACCAATTATTATCAACCAGAATTTACATGTTATGTAAACGATAAACAATACCAATTTTATCTCTCAACTGATGAAGAGGGAAATAGCGTTATAGTTTCATATATGCCTCATATAAAATCAACTGAAGAATATGCTGCCGGAGATAGTGTTTATGAAATGTTTGCTTCTCTAAATGCCTTAAAAAAAGTAATTATCTCTAACGGTGGCAAATGCAAATAATATTTTAAACTAGCGTAAGCTAGTTTTTAAATGAATTTTATTTTAATATCTCCAGTTATATAATCATTATACGAAAAGCTTTTTTCCGTTCCATCAATATTTATAGTAAAAATATTTGGATAAGCTTTAAATAAAATTCCTTCATAACGGGATATCTTATTTCTTAGGCCATATACTGTTACTATTACTTTTTTATTGATATTTTTTTGAATTTGTTCTTTTATTAAATTAATATTCATTATCTAGGATACCCCACATACATTAGGCCATTTCCTATTATGCCACCCATTCCATCTTTACCATACTTAGTTTTATCTAATAAACTTTTTAAATCGATTTCTTTATTTCTTTCTGTTAAAGCAACGGTAACAGCAATAATTGCCGGATCTAACGCATGAATATTTACTCTTTTAGGACTTGAAGCATAATTAGCTCCCGCTTTAATTAATTCTTCATAATTACTTTGACAAGCCCCAGCTATAATTACTAATTTATCATGACTTTTTTCCACATTTCTGGCGGCTTTAACTGCTTTTATAAAATTTTTGGTATTTTTATAATTATCATTATTATTTACATTGCCTTTCTTTTTGTAATAGGCATCATGGCCAGTAATGATTACGATATCAGGTTTATATTCTTTTAAAAGCATACCTATTTGTTCATACATGTCTTCTTCTTTAATTTTTTTACCTATTGCATAGACTCCAGCATATTTGTAATATTTTAAACATTTATCCAAATATTCATTATCACCGTCAATATGCAATATTTTCCCCGGAAGATAAAAAAAATCGCTTTTTTTATCTTCTTTTATAGCTCTAGATTCTTCTTTAAATTCTTCCTCTTGCGGCTTTTCACATTTTATTAAGTCATTTATATTACTATCGGCATATAATCGTACTTCTACGCCCTTTAGATAACATATTCCATCTTTAATATTTATCACTTTGAAAACCGTATCATTATTATAACTTTTTCTTGTTACAAAATCCCCTTTTTCAATTTCCAAAACTATCACCTATAAAATATTATGCTAAAATTATAAAAAAAGTAGAATTTTTGTTATTAATCTAATTAGATTAATACTTTAAAATTCTACTTTGCTACATTAATTCTTTAGTTAATTTAATAAAAACTTCCTCAGATAATTCTTCGGCTCTAACGTTGTCATTTAATCCAAATTCTTTTAAAATTCGCGAAATTATTTTAAAATCATAATCTTTTAAATTATTTTTTAAAGTTTTTCTTTTCATTTTAAAACTATCATTTACTAACCTAAAATACTTTTGTTTATCTACACCAGGTAAATTTTCTCTTTTTTCAAATTTAATAATGGCACTTTCTACTTTGGGAATTGGATTAAAACAATTTTTACCGACTTTAAATAATTTGGTTACTTTAAAATAATATTGTAAATATAAAGTTATACTACCATAATCACGACTTTGTGGTTGAGCCGTAAATCTATTAGCTACCTCATCTTGAACCATAAAAATCATTTCATTTATATCTAAATTAGCATCAATTAAATGTTTTAAAATTGCAGTCGTAATATAATATGGAAGGTTTCCTACAATCAATAAATTATTATACTGAATTTGACTAACAACTTTTAATAAGTCAACTTGCAAAATGTCATCATAAATTATTTTCGTTTTTTCATCCTGTAAAACATCTAAATAGTGCTTCAAGTCCCTATCAATTTCAAAACATACTAAAGAGGCTTTTTTTTCTTTTAGAATTTTGGTTAATGCCCCTTTTCCGGGCCCAATTTCAATAATTAAATCAGATGGTTGAGCATTTATACTTGTAGCAATTCTATTAATTACATTCTTATCAATCAAAAAATTTTGGCCTAAACTTTTTTTTGCTTTCAAGTCTTATTTACCATCCTTCTCTTAAAACATCATAAGTGATAACACTTCGTCCTAAATTAAGAGCATAATCTAAATCTCTACTTAATAAATCTAAAGAATTTCCTCTTACTCCTCTATCTAACACTATCGCTAGAACCGGTTTCTCTGAAATTCTCGCCGTTTTAAAACTAACGATGGTTCCACAAGGAAGATTTGTGGAAGAAGCTACAATTCTAACTTCACCATATGTATCATCATGATAGGTAGTTTTACCATCCGTTATATCATAAGTTCGCAAACACCCTAAAGTGCCATTACATAATGGGCAATTATAAACATAACCGGTTAAATCCCCCGTATAAGTATCTTTAACACTATATATATCATTTTCTCGAAATTCATCTACTTTTAAAGCCATCGTAGACAAATTAACGGTCTTATTTATATTATCACTGTAAGATTTGTTTTCTATTATGTGAACATAACTTGTAGATACTACAACAAAAAGAGTAATTACTAAAATACGTATTGTTCTACTAATCAATCTTTTCATTATTCACCTTCTTACTCTTTTAATTATACATATTTAGCTTTAATTTGTCAAAAATGCTAAAAAAGTGTTGAAAACACTATAGTTATCAACACTAAAATTTAAAAATTCGTCCTAAATTATTGTTCGTAATGATAGATAATTCTTCTAAAGAAATATCTTTTAACTGGGCTATAAAAGTGGCGATTTCTAATATATGACTAGGATTATTTTGTTTTCCCCGATAAGGTTCTGGCGTTAAATAAGGTGAATCAGTTTCTAAAATCAAAGATTCTAGAGGTAGATTTTTAATCACATCCTTAATTTTAGCATTTTTAAAAGTAATAACCCCATTAATTCCTAGTAAATATCCCATTTTTATATATTCGTGAGCTGTTTCAAGACTACCAGAAAAAGAATGAATTACCCCTTTTAAATTATATTTTTTTAGAATAGATAATGTATCTAAGGTGGCGTCTCGACTATGTATTATAACCGGGACATTATATTTTTCTGCTAAAGCAAGTTGTTTTTCAAACAAAATAATTTGCTCTTCTCTATTTTCTTTAGTGTAATGATAATCTAATCCTATTTCACCAATGGCAATAATCTTAGGATGACATAAGTTGTTAGCTATAAAAGTTAAATCATCTTCATTATATTCAGTGACACTTTCAGGATGAATTCCTAAAGCACCATACATTTGCGGAAATTGAGCCACTAACTTTAGCACTTCTTTATTACTTTTAGAGTCACAACCATTATTAATAAATCTATTTACCTTTTTTTCCATAGCCTTATTTATTATATCCGCAATATCAGAATAATACTCTTGATATAAATGGCAATGAGAGTCGGTAAACATTAATCCTCCTTAATTCTTTCAAATAAATTAGCAGGTTTTTCTTTTCCTAAATCGTAAACATCAACTTCTTGATATAAGGAATCAAAATTTCTGTTTTCTACTTTCAAACTGTCTAAAATCTTATTAGCAGTTTCCGGAATAAATGCTTGCAATAAAATAGCACATACTTTAATACTTTCTAGTAAATTATAAATGATTGTTTCTAATCTATCTTTATTATTTTCATCTTTTGCTAAAAGCCAAGGCGCAGTATCATCGATATATTTATTGCATTTTCGTAAAACCTCAAAAATACTTTCCAAAGCTTCGTTAATTTTTAATTCTGCTATTTTATTATCAATAATAACTTTTAAATTTTTAACTGCGGCATTTAAATCTTCATCTATTTCTTCATTTTTATAAGTATTTTTTACTTTACCATCAAAATATTTGATTCCCATTTGAATTGTTCTGCTTACCAAATTCCCCAAAATATTACATAAATCACTGTTTGTCCTTGTAATAAGAGCTTTCTCAGAAAAGACCCCATCACTACCAAATGGAACTTCACGTAAGGCAAAATAACGAACGGCATCAACACCATAAGCTTTAATATAAAAACGAGGATCTTTATAATTACCTAAACTTTTACTAATTTTCCCTCCATCTATAATTAGCCAACCATGGCCAAAAACTTTTTTTGGTAATTCTAATCCTAAGGCCATCAATAAGGCAGGCCAAATTATTGCGTGAAAACGAACAATTTCTTTTCCGACAAGATGTAAGTCGGCTGGCCAATATTTTTTAAACTCAGGAGTTATTTCAGGAAAACCTAGACTAGTGATATAATTAGACAAGGCATCTATCCAAACATAGACTACGTGTTTATCATCAAAGGGAACAGGGATTCCCCACTTAAAGGATGTTCTAGATACGCATAAATCTTCCAATCCTGGTTTTATAAAATTGCTTAACATTTCATTTTTACGAGAAATTGGTAATATAAAATCCGGATTTTGTTCATAAAACTCTTCTATTCTTTTTTGATATTTACTTAAGCGAAAGAAATAAGCTTCTTCTGTGACCTCTTGGACTTCTCGACCACAATCGGGGCACTTATTATCGACTACTTGAGTTTCGGTCCAAAATGATTCACAAGGCACACAATATAGCCCTTTGTATTCGCCTTTATAGATATCTCCTTGATCATACAATTTCTTAAATATTTCTTGCACTTTTTTTTCATGAAATTTATCAGTTGTACGTAGAAAAAAATCATAAGAAATATTTAATTGTTTCCATAAGTCCTTGGCATTTTCAATTATGACATCAACATATTCTTTTGGGGTAACATTATTCTCTTTGGCTTTAGTTTCAATTTTTAAGCCATGCTCATCTGTACCAGTTTGAAAAAAGACATCATAACCATCTAAACGTTTATATCTAGCCAAAGCATCGGCAATAATGGTAGTATAGCAATGACCTATGTGAAATTCGGCACTGGGATAATATATTGGCGTTGTTACATAAAATTTTTTACTCATTTTCATTTCCTTCTTTCTTTTGGGGATTTCCGCTCCAAGAATCTCTTATTTTATCAACTTTATCACCACAAGTTAGATATTTTACAAAAATTCCTTGCACATAACTTTCCCCTTTTTTAACTCTAAAAACTTGATTACCTTCATTTTGTAAAGAAATAAACATATGGCCTTCATTTTCTGGATTATTGTAAAAATCGGCGTCAATCAATCCTACTTGATTAGTCATGCGCACATTATATTTAAATCCTACACTACTTCTTATGATTATTAGAAGCATCTCATCACTAAGAAATTTAGCTTTATAGCCCGTTGGAACTTTCTTAATTTCTCCCGGTTGTAATTCAAAATCTTCTACCGCAAAGAAATCATAACCAGCACTATAATTAGTTTTCCTCTCCGGTAATTTATATTCATTATACAATTTTATGTCATCTTTGATGTCTTTTTGAAATTGATTAAAACTTATTTTTTCAAAATAACGGTCCATAAAACTCTCCTTAATAAAAAAATCCATAAACAAAGTAAGGACGAGTTTTACCCGCGGTACCACCTTTATTTATGAATTAATCCATACACTTTTAGTTTTAACGCACTTTTGCGATTTAGCTCCATTATTTCATACTAAATTATTAAACCCATTAATTTTCACCAACCATTAACTCTCTTTCAGCAATTTAATAATTCTTTTTAATAATTTCCTCACTAATTGATACAAGTTTACCATAATTTTGGATTATTATCAAGTAACGTCTAATTTTTGTACAATTAATTTCTGCGCTATTTTAGCCAATTTTAAATTAAAGTCATCATTTTTAGAACTTAAAATAATTATTAAGCCGCTACAATCTACTGATGTTATAATGGGAACTATCGTTGTAAAAGCATTTATATTAAAATTTGATTCCATTTTATCAGAAATATAACTTTCACGATTATCAATTAAATTTTTGTGGTTATTAGCCAACTTCGAATTTATTAAGCTTTTTAAATTACTACTAGCAGCAATTATTTTTTCTCTATCACTAACGATTATTCCAATATTAGAAACATCATAGAAAATATCACAAATTTTTTGACTTACATCCTTTATATTTTCCATTTGAGAAAATTTTTTAATAATTATGGAATTATCACTAGTATATATTTCTAAAGGTTCACCATCTCTAATTCCTAAATTATATCTTATTTCTTTGGGAACTACAATTCGTCCTAACTCATCAATTTTTCTAGTAATTCCGCTTTTAATCATATACTACTCACTCCTTTTTATAGTGTGAATAATTTTTGATTAAATTATACTTAAATTTATACTTAAATTTGCTTATTCATTTTTTAAGCTTTCTTTTATTATTAGTAATTCTTTTACTAGATAATATACATAATGTTCTTTTAATTCTTTATAAAATAAGGTTATTATAATGTTATTATGATAATATTTAATATTAAATCTATTAGATAAGCTCATAGTTTCAATCAATAATTTATCGCCTTTTATATTGTTTGAGATTTCCCCAGGTAAAATTATTTCTATGCTTCTTTCTGTTCTATTTATATTTTTTATATTTAACATCTTACATAAATTATTGAACCATTCCTCATACATATAAATTTCCATATCTTTATCAATTTTCCCAAAACGATCTTCTAATTCTTCTTTTATCGTTTGTAATTTTTCTAAGGAATCAATTTCGTTTATCTTTTGGTGAATCTCTATTTTTATATCTTCATCCGATACATATTCATCTTTTATATGAGTGGATACTTCTATTAAATTTTGACTGTCATTCTCGTCTTCCTCTTCAACATATTCTCCTTTGGCTTTTTTTAATTCATCTTCGATTAATTTCATATATAATGATATTCCCACTGAATCAACAAAGCCAGCCTGATCACTACCAAAAATATCACCAGCACCTCGAATAGCTAAATCACGCATAGCTATTTTATACCCACTTCCCAATTCCGTAAACTCTTTAATGGCCTGTAATCTTTTAACTGCTGTTTCATTTAATAATTTAGTTTTATTATATAAAAGATAGGCATACGCCACTTTATCACTTCGGCCCACACGACCTCTAATTTGATACAATTGCGATAAGCCAAAATTATCAGCATCAAAAACAATTAAAGTATTAGCATTTGCTATATCTATGCCATTTTCAATAATCGTTGTACATACTAAAATATCATACTTATAATTAACAAAATCATCCATAATATTTTCTAATTCGTCTTTAGTCATTTGGCCATGGGCATAAACAATTCGGGCTTCCGGAACTAAATTAATTAAATGATTTACTATTTTATCTAGGCCTTCAATTCGGTTATACAAAACAAATATTTGACCTTTACGAGCCATTTCTTTATATATAGCATCCTTAATTAAAAGGTCATTTTCTTCTATTACATATGTTTGAACAGGATATCTATTTATAGGAGGAGTATCGATTATTGACAAATCTCGCAATCCGGATAAAGCCATTTTAAGAGTTCGAGGTATAGGAGTGGCTGATAAAGTTAAAACATTTACATCATTTTTGAATTCTTTGATTTTTTCTTTATGTTTAACCCCGAAACGTTGCTCTTCATCGACCACTAATAAACCCAGCTTTTTAGGCTTAATATCATCGCTTAATATTCGATGGGTACCAACTAAAATATCTAGAGTACCATTACTCAATTTTTCTAAAATTGTTTTTGTTTCTTTAGGAGAAGTAAATCTATTCAAAAGTCTTATCTCTACCGGAACATCTTTAAAACGATTTTTAATAACATTAAATTGTTGTTTAGACAAAATAGTTGTAGGACACAAATACATTACTTGCATATTATTTATAACTGTCTTAAAAATAGCTCGCATAGCTACTTCAGTTTTGCCAAAACCTACGTCTCCACACAATAATCTATCCATAGGCACACTATTATTGAGATCGGCATTTATTTCATTAATCGCTCGTAATTGGTCCCTAGTTTCTTGGTATTCAAAAGAAGAAGCAAATATGGCTTGTTCTTCATAATCTTTATAAGCTATCCCTTTTATGCTGGCCCTTTTGGCATATAATGTTAACAATTCTTGGGATATATCCTTAGCTTTTGCTTTTATATAAGTTTTAGTTTTAGCCCAACTACTAGAATTTAATTTATTTAATTTAGGAGCACTTCCCTCTCTAGATGTATATTTATAAATAGAATTAATCTTTTCTACCGGTATATATATTTTGTCGTTACCATCATATAATAATTGAATATAATCCTTTTTTAAATTGTCTTTTGTTAATGTAACTAGACCATTATAAATACCTATACCATGATTTAAATGAACTATATAATCTCCTTTTTCTAATTCATTGTAATTTTTGATTTTCTTCCCAATATGTAAATTATTTTTATATTTGGCTTCCTTATTAACGTGTACCCCAATATCATCCTCTGAAATACAAACAATATTATTTAAAATAAAACCTTTATTAATTCTTTGGTTTATTATGTTTGCTTTAGGGAAATTTGGTAATATCTTTTTAATAGTTTTAATTTCACTTTCTTTTGGCAAATAAAAATACACTTCTTTTTTTTCTTTTTGCCATTTTATAACCGTATCTTGCAAAAGTTCTAAATTTTCATTAAAGCTTGGTATTTCCTTTATTATTAAATCGGTAGGATTATTTATTGTATCAATAAATAATTCATACTGAGGCCCAATTTCTTCTAAACCATATATGTATTTTTCGTTATCATTATTGCTCTCTTGAAACTCAGTGATTTCATAACACAATTTTTCATAGGCCACATCAATTTGGGCTTTGTTGAGATATACAACTATTCCTTGATTAGAATAATCATATAAAGAACTTTTTTCCGAGGTTTCAATTTCTTGAAAAGGATTAATAGATATTTGATTAATATCATTTATAGTTCTTTGATTATTTTCGTCAAAATAGCGAATCGATTCTATAGTGTTACCATTAAATTCAATTCTCAACGGATGAGATTCATTTATTACATAAATATCAATTATAAAGCCTCTTACCGAGTATTCACCAGACATAGTGACCATTGATTCACGTTTATAGCCAAAATTTTCTATAATATTTACTAATTCATCTCTTTTATAAACTTGATTGACTTTTATAATGACTGCCTTATTTTGATCTTTCTTGGGTAAATATTTCAAATAACCCATTAAATTGGTAACAATAATTAACTTATTATTTTTTATCTTTTCTAAAACATTTAATCGTCCCAATTGAAACTCGGGAGACATTGCAACTACTTTGGAAGTAATAAAATCATCCATTGGAAATAATTCACAATTATCAACATGATTTTTAATTGTATTATATATTTTATTACTTTCATAAAGATTACTTGTTACCAAAATAATGTTTTTATTTTGATTTTTATATAATTGAGCCACGTAAAAAGCAATTAACTCAGTAGTTAACCCATATGTGACAGAACCATTTTTATAATTAAAATACTTTGAAAAGTCCATTTTTATTCTCCAAGTTTTCTTTTTATTTGTTATTTATAAAATCTTTTATTATTTGTATATACTCATCTTTATTGCTCATTATTATTTTCAATTCTTCCTCTGGTATATTACCTAAAACATATTTATCAACAGGCGTCACTTTACTTCTACCCATTCCAATTTTTAACCTTAAAAATTCATCAGTATTTAATTCATTTATTATAGATTTAATCCCATTATGTCCACCCGAGGAACTATTTTTTTTCACTTTATATGTTCCAAGATTCATATCAATATCATCTTGAATAACCAAAATATTTTGCGGAGTAATATTATAATATTTAACAAACTTACTAATTGCTACGCCAGATAAATTCATATATGTTAAAGGTTTTATAAAAATGATTTGTTCTCCATTATAAAATTCCATATAATATAAACTATCCCATTTCTTTTTCCATTCTATATTTCCTAAAAAAGAATCAATAATAGTAAAACCAATATTATGACGGGTATTTTTATATTCATCTCCAGGGTTTCCTAATCCAATTATTAATTTCATAAGGCCTCCTTAAATATTTCTTTATATGTTGTTCTATTTTCTACAGACACTATATCATTTATTTTTATTCCCATTTTACTATCTTTAATGCAACGAAGCAAAATTATTGTTGGCAAATTATTATCCCTAGTTTTAATAAGAATTATGTTTTTAACCGGCAAGTTGTACTTAATTCCTAAATTTATTATTTCATCTAAACGATTAACCCGATGTACTAAGTAAAATTCCCCTTTTGTGTTTAAGTGGCTACTCGCAATTTTAAATATTTCATCTAGAGTTATCATTACTTCGTGTCTCGCAATAGCTAATTCATAAAGATTGTTGATAAATGTCTTATTATCAACTTTAAAAAATGGGGGATTGCATGTTATTATATCATACTTTTTGTTTGGTAAATATTTATTAACGTTTTTTATATCGTCATTATAAATAGTAATTTGTTTATCTAAATTATTATAGATTATATTTTCCCTAGCTAAATTATATATTTGGAATTGTATTTCAAAAGCATCAATATGAGCTTTAGTCTTTGTGGATAAAATTAAGGGAATCGAAGCGTTTCCTGTACACAAATCTAATATTTCTTGGGTCTTTTTGGCTATTTTAACAAATTCAGCCAATAAAATTGAATCTAATGAAAATTTAAAGGCATCTTCATATTGATATATTTTTAAACCATAATCAAATAAGTCGTTTAATACTTTTTTCATTTTAGATCAAATTTAATTTCTTCTTTATTACTACCAATAAGAACCTTACATTTTCGATTTAAAATATCCACATTAATAACTTTCCCTTCTCCACTTGCTGTTTTAATAGTTTCCCCAATAGCCGGAAGCCCTTTTCCACACTCTATATAATTTTCATCTTCATATTGTAGACAACACAATAAGCGACCACAAAGGCCATTTATTTTAGATGGATTTAAAGCTAAATTTTGATTTTTAGCCATATTCATTGAAATAGCATCAATATGATTTAAAAATCTACCGCAGCATATTTTTTCCCCACAAACTCCAATACCGCCGACTTCCTTGGCTTTATCCCGGGCGCCAATTTGACGAAGCTCTATACGAGTATGATAAATAGCGGCTAACTTCTTAGCTAATTCTCTAAAATCTACTCTTTCTTCTGACACAAAACTAAATAGTAATTGGGTCTTATCAAAATTAAAATCTGCATTTAATACATTCATATTCAAATTTAATTGTTTAACTAACTCTTTACATTTTTTTAAAGCTTTTTGATTTTCTTTTAATAAATTTAAAAATTCATTTTGATCTTCTTCGGAAGCAAGTCTAATAATAGGCTTATATTCATTTAAATTTCCTTCTATTTCTATGTTATTTTCGGAAATAATCTTGTTAATCTGACCATATTGCAAGCCTTTTTCCGTTTCTACAATTACGTAATCGTTAATATTAAATTTATCTTCTCCTGTAAAAAAATAGCTTTTTCCATTGCTTTTAAATATAACACTATACAATTTCATTGCCTGTTTTCCTCATTTCTATAGTAAATTTCTTGCCTTCTAATTTTTTCATTAAGTTTTACTCCCTATACAATTGCCTTTTTCCCAGTAAAATAGTAGTTTCTAATATTTTGTCTATACAACTGCATTGTTTATGTTTTCCATTTCTATAACGAATTTATCCAATAATAAATCGATGTTAACATTATAATTTAAATCATTTAGACATTTTATAATCAAGTTTATTTTTTTGTTAATATTAGTAAATGATAAATTATCGAGAAAGTTAAAATCAAAATTGCTTTCTTCAATTCCTATTTTATTATTTAATTTCGCCTGGTAAATATCTAACATTATTTGAAATAAACTTTTTATTTCTTCTTTTTCAACTGCATTAAAATACTCTCTATTATATAAAATTAGCTTTTTGCGCTCAATTTCTATCTTGCTTAAATAATTAGTCAATAATGTTAAACTTTTTTCATATTCATCGGGTTGTAGTTGATATTTTTCATATAAATTATTTTCAAATAATAACTCAATTTGTTGACACCGGCTTTTTATAGTGGGCAAAACACTATCTTCATGAGTAGTAATAAAAAAACCAATTATATTTCCTTCTGGTTCTTCTAAAAACTTCAGCATGGTATTTGCTGACTCTTTATTCATCTTTTCCGCATTTTTAATTATATAAATTGATTCTTTCGTATATAAAGACGCCTTTGAAAATAAACTCCGTAATTCTAAAATTTGGTCCTTTTTAATTAGTGATCCGTCCGAGTCGATAATTTTTAAACTAGGCAAATTATTTAAATCTATTAAATGACATAAAGAACATTTACTACAGTTTTCTTCAAATTCTTGAATGCAAAAAATGTTCTTTATAACATTTATAAGAACTTTCATACTTTTTTGAATATTATTTGTAGAAATTAAATAAGCGTGTGCTAATTTTCCTTCATTATAAAATTCAATTAATTGTTTCAAATCCGTACTTCTTATAATAACCTCCTATTTTATTATAAAGAAGAGCGCAAAAAGTGATAATAAACCAGGTACTCCCAAGAAAGCAGTTAAGCTTAATGTTATTACATTAATAGGTAAATAAACTCCAGCATTTTTTAACATAACATTAATGCCATAAATTATACCAAAAGCAAAAATTAGCTTTCTTAGAAGTAGCCCTAATTTACTTTTCATTATTATCACCCAATAAATTATATTAATAATTCTTTGTTTTATTCGGAAATCTTTTTACGATCTTCTAAGGCTTTATCTAAAGTAATTATATCCAAATAGTCAATTTCAGCTCCCATAGGAATTCCATAGGATAATCTAGATATAGTTACTTTTTTATTTTCAAAAATTTTTTTAATATACAAAGTTGTAGTTTCTCCTTCAATTGACGACTTTAATGCTAATATCAACTCTGGATTTTCAAGACTTTCTACTCTTTTTACTAAAGAAGAAATATTTATATCTTCGGGGCCTATACTTTCCATCGGCGATATTAACCCATTTAAAACATGATATACACCATTAAAATTACCAACTTTTTCGAATGAGAAGACGCTTTTGTAATCTTCTATTACACATATCAAATTTTTGTTTCGATTTTCATTTGAACAAATATTACAAATATCATTTTCAGTTAAATGGCCACATATTTTGCACTTATTTAATTTTTCTTTTGCTGTTTGTAAGGCATTAGCAAAATCGTCAATATCAGTTTTAGAAATTTCTATAGTAGCCAGTGCCATTCTTTCGGCTGATTTATCGCCAATTCCCGGCAGTTTTTTATAAAAATTAATTAATTTTTGTAACGTATCAGGATATATCATATTACATTAACCCATCTAAAGCACCAGCATATTGACCAAGCTTGTCTTCCATTGCTTTATTTATTTGAATAAAAGCGTCTTTTGTTGCAATTTGAATCATGTCGGCTAAGATATCTTTGTCGTCTTCTTCAATATTGCCGCTTTTTATTATTTTGACATCCTTTATAACTCTTCCTCCAGTAAATGTCATTTCTACCCATTCTGATTTACCTACAAATTCCATTTTTTCTAATTCTTCTTTTTTATTAGTTATATCTCTTTGCATTTTTTGCGCTTGGGCCATTAAATTTTGCATATTCATTTTCAATCACCTCCTTAAATAATTTCAATCTTTGATGGATCAAAGACATCATTTAATAATTTTTCTTCTGGATTTTCTTGAATTGCTTTCTCACTGTCGTCCTCCATGTATTTATAAGCTTTTTTTTCTTTAATATTTTTTATATAGTTTTCTTTTTCTTTTAACCATCTTTCCGTTGATATAAAAATTAACTTATATTCTTTATCACTTACTTTTTTTAAAGAATCTTCAATATCTTTTAACATTTGATTAGCAATTTCAATATTATGATTATTATTGCAGGTTAGAATTATATTTGTATCAGAAGCTGCTACTAAATTACTATCTAAAATAATTGATTTAATTTTCCCCGATAATTCAACACTTAATTTATAATCATTAAAAATTTTTTTTGCTTCTTCTAAATAACTTTTTTGAGCATTTACAAAACAATTATTAACCCTTATCGCAATTAATTTATCACATTTTTCCTTATCAATTTTGTTATCATCTTTTTCTGGTATTGGGCTATTTTCATTAATTAAATCATTGTCAAAATTTTGTTTTTCATCTGCAATTTGAAAAAAATCTAATAATATCATTTCCAATATAATGAAAGGATCAACACTAATATTAACCTTAGAAATTGAATCAGCCAAATTTAATATCATTCTTTTATAGTTATTAAAACTTAATCTCCTAATATTATTAGTTTCCTTTATTTTTTTTGCTCTTTGACTACAAACATCAATCATTTTTTTAATAAGATTCTTATAATCAACTGCTCTATTTTGATATTCTTCTAATAATAATAAGCAGTTTTTTATATCATTATCTTCAATTTTATCAATGAGTTCATTCACTCCTCTTAAGGATATTGTTTTAATTTGCTCTTCTATTAGCTCAAGATTAATTGGAACTTTATTTTTTGATAATTGATCTAAAAGACTTAATGCATCCCGCATACCGCCTTCTGCTAAATATGCTATTTCTAATAATGCTTCATCATCTATATTAATTTTTTCTTCTTTGCTAATAAGTTTCAAGCGTTGAACCATTTCGTTGGTTTTAATCTTTTGAAAATCAAAGCGTTGACAACGAGATAATATTGTAATAGGAACACTTTCAATATTGGTCGTGGCTAAAATAAAAATTGTATGAGCTGGAGGTTCTTCTAAAGTTAAAAGCAAGGCATTAAAGGCACTAGTAGTTAGCATATGAACTTCATCTATAATATATACTTTATACTTGCCATTAGTAGGAGTAAGCTTTACGTTGTCTATAATGGTTCTTATATCATCTACTCCATTGTTAGATGCTGCATCCATTTCTATTATATCTGGATTTTCTTGGAAATTTTTACAAAACTCACATTTTCCGCAAGGAGAACCGTTGATTGGCTCTAAACAATTAATGGCCTTAGCAAAAACTTTAGCGGTTGATGTTTTTCCTGTACCACGAGGCCCCGAAAATATATAAGCATGTGATATATTGTTATTTATAATAGAATTTTTTAATGTTGTAATTATATAATCCTGACCTATTATATTTTCAAAATTATCTGGACGATACTTTCTATATAATACTTTATATTTCATGTTGAAATTGTTCCTTTCATTAACAATTATATCATGGAATAAAATAGTTTTTAACTGTTAATTACGTAAATTTTGAAAAAATTCTTGAACCATTTTTTTATAATCGCTTGCGCTTTCTGAACGAATGTTCGCTTTAATATAATCAACACAATTTGTTTTAGAAGATTTTAAGGGTTTTTCTAATAAATAATAAACTGATTTTAGACGCGATTCTTCTATTATTATTTTACACATCTCACATGGTTCTAAGGTTACATACATTTCACATTCATTAAGCCGCCAATCTTTTAGCTTTTTTTCCGCTTTTAAGATTGCATTAACTTCCGCATGACCTAGCACATTATTCTTATTTTGTCGGTTATTTCTTGCACGAGCAATAATTTTTTTATCATGCACAATAACCGCACCAACGGGTATTTCATTATTTTTGTATGCTTTATATGCTTCCTTTAAAGCTTCATTCATATATTTTTCCAATTTAATTTCATCTCCAATAAAAAAGCACACACAAATAGTGATCGACGTGGCTGCTGTCTTCCAACTCTGACCAGTTTACGATATATTTGTTGTGCGTTATAAAAATATCACACTATGATAATTTTTACAAGATATTTTTAGAAATTGTTATTATGTAAACCAAATATTTCCCGGGAAATATTTTTGCGTTTACAAGTATGTCCAGTTGATTGTTAAATATTGTAGGTAATTTTTGAAATGGCTTTGTGTAATTCATTTTAATAAGTAAAAAGTCATAAATTAAAATTTGTCAAAAAACACAAATAAATAGTTCAATATTTATCTAATGTCATCAATATAGAAAGCAAAATAAATGAAATCTTTAATTATGTTTCACGTGAAACGTAGTATTATGTAAACTAATTATTTCCTGGGAAATATTTTCATAAATAAAGTTGGCTAAATTATTAAATTTTATAGTTCATCAGATTATTTGCTTTGAATGAATTAAAAACACTTATTTCTTCAAATTTACAATTGACAGCATTCATAATGTTTAAAATATCCATTTTTGACGCAATTACTTTTAGCTATTTTAAAATTAATATAAAAAATTTGATTGGTATTTACGAGTGTAAGAATTCTATAAATACATTTAATATATGATTGTTGACTATGTTAAAACATTTTATTATTAAAATATGGATGTTTCACGTGAAACAATAATATTATGTAAACTAATTATTTCCCGGGAAATAATTTATATAAATAAAGTTGGTTAAATTATTGGATTTTAATGTGATGATCGATTACTTTATTTAAAAATTAGTTCTCTTATTAATTTTGATTTGACTTTTTCATTTTACTATTTATTTATAGTTAACTTTATACTTAATTTTTAACATTTTTATGTTTTAGAGTTTTTTACAATCATAAATAATATTTTAATTTTATAACACATCGATTTTTTATTTAAAGCTTACTTATTGTACACTATGTTAAAAATCTTCATAAAAGAAATGTTTCACATGAAACATAATATTATGTAAACCAAATATTTCCCGGGAAATAAAATTAAGACTTTTAAATTGTACAGCTTATTTGTTTTAATTTATATTTACAAATCCTAATTATAAAATTAGGTCAATGGCTTTTATAAAAAAGTTAGCAACTATGCTAACTTTCTTGTTCTTCTTCATTACTGTTTTCTACTTTATCAACAATGCTAATTGTGGCAACATTTTGATTTTCTTTTAATGAAATTAATCTTAAACCTTGAGTAACTCTTCCTAAAATAGATATTTGATTTATTGGAAGTTTAATAGTTATACCAGCATTAGTCATAACAATTACATCTTTATCTTCATCTGCAACCTTTGCAGCTACCAAATTTCCATTTTTATCAGTTACATTAAGAGCTAAAACACCTTTACTACCACGTTTTGTTTGTCTAAAGTTGCAAACATTTGTACGTTTTCCATAACCTTTTTCTGTTACTAACAATATTGTTGAATCTTCTTCAACTACTTCAAAACATATACATTCTCCACCATCTAAATTAATTCCTTTAACTCCAGTGGCTGTTCTACCCATAGACCTAATTTCTTTTTCATCAAATTTTACCATTCGGCCATGACTGCTTCCTAATAAAATTATACTATTTCCAGTAGTCTTTTTAACATCTAATAGCTCATCATTATCATTTAAATTAATACATAATTTGCCGGATGTACGTATATTTTCAAATTCAGATAGTATTGTTTTCTTAACAATTCCCTTCTTAGTGGCAAACATTAAGTATTTATATGTATCTTCATCTCTTTTAATTCTAACAACTGAATTAATTTTTTCACCTTTTTCAATTGCTAAAAGATTAATAATTGGTAAACCTTTAGATTGACGGCTAAATTCAGGAATTTCATAGCCTTTTAACCTATAAACTTTACCTTTATTTGTAAAGAACATTACATAATCATGCGATGACAAATTAATTAAATGATTAACATAATCTTCATCGTTAGTTGTTACACCCTTTATACCAACGCCACCTCGGTTTTGAACTTTAAAAGTATCATTTTTGGTTCTTTTAATATATCCCTTATCTGTTATGACGATAATGGAATCTTCTTCTGGAATTAAAGATTCGTCTTCAATATATTCAATGGCAGTCATATCAATAGTAGTTCTTCTTTCATCACCATATTTTTCTTTAATTTCCAGTAATTCGGTTTTAATTATATTTAAAACCTTTTCTTCTGACGCTAATATGCTTTTTAATTCTTCTATTTCGTTTAGCAATGAACTTAATTCTTCTTCTATTTTGTCACGTTCAAGGCTAGTTAATCTTCGCAATTTTAATTCTAAAATTGCATCTGTTTGAGCATCATCCAATTCAAACCGACTCATTAATTTTTCTTTAGCGTCGGCATCATCATCGGCGGTTTTAATAATACTTATTACTTCATCAATATTATCTTGAGCAATTTTATAGCCCTCTAATATGTGTACCCTTTTTTCATCCCTAGCTAAATCATATTGTGTTCTTCTAATAATAACTTCTTTTTGATGATCAATATACTTAGAAATAATTTGTTTCAACCCTAAAGTTCTTGGGGTACCATTATCAAGCATCAATAAAATAATGCCATAATTAGTTTGAAAGGCTGTATGTTTGTATAAATTATTTAATACAACCTGAGGATTTGCATCCTTTTTTAATGTTATTGTGATTTTTACCCCATCTTTTAAATCAGTATGATAATCTGTAATTCCATCAATAATTTTATTATGTACTAATTCTGCTACTTTATTTTTAAGCTCCATTGTATTAACGCCATATGGAACTTCCGTAATTATAATTTCATTTTTGCCATGATTTTCTTCAATATAAGCTCTGCTTCGAATTGTTATTGATCCTCTACCAGTTTCATAGGCTTTTTTAATGCCAGAATTTCCTAAAATTACACCACCGGTAGGAAAATCCGGACCTTTAATATATTGCATTAATCCCAAAGTATCAATCTCAGGATTATCAATATATGCCACACAACCATCAATAACTTCGGATAAATTATGAGGAGGAATATTGGTAGCCATACCAACAGCTATTCCCATGGCTCCATTAACTAGTATGTTTGGGAATCTTGAAGGTAATACAGTTGGCTCAAGCTTTGTTTCATCATAATTAGTTGTCATATCTACAGTTTCTTTATTAATATCTTTTAATAATTCTAAAGAAATTTTAGCTAATCTGGCTTCAGTATAACGATAAGCAGCGGCACTATCACCTTCAATATTACCAAAATTACCATGACCATCTACCAACATATATCTTTGATTAAAGTCTTGAGCTAATCTAACCATTGCATCATATATTGAACTATCACCATGAGGATGATAAGCTCCCATTACATTACCAACGGTTGTGGCTGATTTACGATGAGGTTTATCAGGCGTATTTCCTTCTTCATACATTGACCACAGAATTCTTCTATGTACTGGCTTTAAACCATCTCTTAAATCAGGAATAGCTCTTGAGGTAATTACACTAACTGAATAATCCAAAAATGAATCTTTAACCTCATCTACAATATTATTTTCTGTTTGGCTATCTTTTTCATGAAAATCACCACCATATGCATTTATTTTAGTGTCTTCATTGCTTTCTTCAATATTTGTTTCATTTTTTAAATCTTCATTTTCCATTAATAACCTCCCTAAATATCTAGATTTTTAACTGTTCGAGCATATTCTTCTATAAATTCTCTTCTTGGCTCTACTTCATCACCCATAAGTTTTTCAAAAATTGCATCGGCTGATATACAATCATTTACAGTTATTTTTCTTAATACTCTTTTATTAATATCCATGGTCGTTTCATTTAATTCATCAGCATCCATTTCCCCAAGACCTTTCATTCGGGTAACTTCAGCCCTATTTCGAGCATTTTCGGGAAGTGAAGCTAAATAGGCATCCTTTTCGGCTTCGTCCAAGACATACTTTCTGGTTTTACCATGGGTAATTCTAAATAATGGTGGCTGAGCAGCAAAAACATGGCCAGCCTCTACTATAGGCTTAAAATATCTATAAAATAATGTTAACAATAGAACTCTAATATGGGCTCCATCCACATCGGCATCGGTCATAATTATAATCTTATGATATCTTAATTTAGATAAATCAAAATATTCTCCAATCCCCGTTCCAAATGCAGTTATTATTGATTTAATTTCTTCATTGCCTAAGGCTTTATCTAATCTAGCCTTCTCCACATTTAAGATTTTTCCTCTTAAAGGTAAAATGGCTTGAGTGATAGAATCTCTACCTTGTTTAGCAGAACCTCCGGCACTATCACCTTCGACAATGAAAATTTCAGAAACTACTGGATCTTTACTCTTACAATCAGATAGCTTACCAAAAAAACTACCAATGGTTAAATCACTTTTTCTGGTTGCCTCTCTTGCTCTTTTGGCAGCAAGTCTAGCATCTCTTGCTAAAACAGCTTTATTAATTATTATTCTTGCATCATCAGGATTTTCTAATAAAAATTGTTCAAAACCTTCAGCAAATACACTATCGGCTAAATTTTTTACTTCAGAATTTCCCAATCTACCTTTTGTTTGCCCTTCAAATTGAGGATTGGGATGTTTACAAGATATTATCATAGTAATACCTTCTTTAACATCATCTTCTCTTAAATTCTCATCTTTTTCTTTTAAAATATTATTTTTTCTGGCATAATTATTTATCACTCTAACTAATGCTCTTTTTACTCCATCCTCATGAGTACCACCATCATGAGTATTAATATTATTTACAAAGGAATAAATATTTTCATTATAACCAGAATTATATTGAAGAGCTACTTCAAACATTATGCCATCTTTTTCCCCATTTAAATGAATAATATCTTCATGAATCGGAGTCTTACCTTGATTAATAAATCTAACATATTCACTAATTCCGCCTTCATAAAGAAAAGTTTCACCCGTGGTATCTTCCTCATCTCTGTCATCTCTTATAGTTAGGGAAAGTCCCTTATTTAAAAAGGCTAATTCTCTAATTCTGACTTTCAATGTTTCATAATCATAAATATCAGTATCAAATATCTCTGGATCCGGCTTAAATGATACAGTCGTACCTGTTCTATTTGCCTCACAATCACCAATTACTTTTAATTTTTGGACTGTTTTTCCACCATTTTCAAATTTTGTTTCATATATTTTTCCATCTTTATAAACGGTAACGGTTACCCACTTTGATAAGGCATTAACAACCGATGCTCCAACTCCATGTAAGCCACCACTGACTTTATAACCGCCTCCACCAAATTTACCACCAGCATGGAGAACAGTATAAACTGTTTCCACAGTAGAAATACCAGTTTTAGGGTGAATTCCAACTGGAATTCCTCGACCATTATCTCTTACCGTAATTGAATTATCTTTATTAATAAAAACTTCGATATGATTACAAAAACCTGCTAAAGCTTCATCAATTGAGTTATCAACAATTTCCCAAACCAAATGATGTAATCCTTTAACGTCTGTTGTTCCTATATACATTCCTGGTCTTTTTCGGACCGCTTCTAAACCTTCTAAAACTTGTATATCGCTATCACTATAATGTAAATCTTTATTATCCATATTATACCTCCTTAATCTCATTATTTTGTAATTTAAATACTAGAGCTTTATTAATTAAATCTTTATTAATTATTTTTAAGTCAGTCGTTGTAATAAAAGTTTGAATATCTTCATTCAAAACACTTAAAATATTTTTTATTTTATTTCTATCTAAAGCACTAAATAAATCATCTAAAATTAATATGGGATTCATCCCTTTTTCTTCTCTGATTATTGCAATTTCAGCTAATTTAAATGCTAAAATAGCACTTTTTTGTTGGCCATTACTGCCCCATTCACTTATATTATGATTATCTAAATAAAAAACTATATCATCATGATGAATTCCATTGAGTGTTTTTCCCATTACTATTTCTTTTTCATAATTCTTTTGATAATTTTTTAATATTTCTTCTTCTGTTTTATTATTATAATCAGAAACATATTTTACAAATAATTCTCCTGAATTTTGAATATTGAAAAATGCCTGACCAATATATTTATTAATTTTTTCAATAAATTCATTTCGAAACCGATAAATTTTATAACCATATTCTAACATTTTTTTGGTTAGTATATCTAAGTATTCTCGACTGGCATTGCCATTAACATATAATTCTCTCAAATAAAAATTTCTTTGTTTCATTGTTTTATTATAATTATTTAAGTATATTATATATTCTTTTCTCAATTGACTTATTTCAATATTTAATAATTTTCTGCGTAACTGCGGTGAAGCTTTAAAAATTGTTTGTTCTTCTGGCTCTAATAAAACTATATTAATATTTGAAATATATTCACTCATTTTGGAAATCATTTTATTATCTATTTTTACCTTTTTTCCATCATTATTAATAATAATCTGATAATTATTACAGGTATTTGTCTCTACTTCTCCTTCTATTTTAGTACTTAACTCCCCTTTTTTTATTAAATTACGATCATTTGCAGTCCGAAAAGATTTTGTTAAAGATAATGTGTATATTGCCTCCACTAAATTTGTTTTACCAAACCCATTATTTCCATAAATAATATTTATATTTTTATTAAATTTTAAAAATATATTAGAATAATTTCTAAAATTAACTAATTTTAATGAGTTGATTTTCATATTTAGCCTTTCTTTTATGTTTAATTTAATAAAATGGTATTTTAAGTACTCCTATACCTATTAATAATTATAACACAATAGAAGCTATTTTTAAACAAAATTTTAATATTTTTGCCAATTTAAAATATTAACAATTTTAATAGCATTAACTAGTAATTTATCAAGACTATATTTGGAAATATTTAAATCGAATTCTTGATTATTTATACATGTTAGAAATAATTTATTGGTTATTTCCACATAGTTTTTGATTTTATTATAATTTATTAATAAACTTTCTTTGCTTCTAAAGGAATTAATGGGGATAAAAATCAATTTTTTTCTTTCGGAAATAAGTATAGGGACTTTATATTTAATATTTAATAATTTTTCAATATATTTTTTTCTTCCATCTAAAGTACTTCCATAATAAATACAATTATCATTGATGATTTTTTTAAAACTTTTGTTAATAATTCTCACTTTATCAACATCATATATAATGGTTTGATTATCATTTTTTGCAATTGCAATTGTTTTGTTAGTAATTATATAATTTTCCACAAAATCCTCCTGAAATTGCAATTTAATATATCATAAATATTTTAAAAAATTTGTCATTTCTTAGATTATAATTATATTAATTAAAAAAAATTAGAATAAAAATTCTAACTTTTTAATATGTTTTTACTGGTAATATCAATTCTATTAATGATTCATCTTTGACAGATTTAATCAAAATTGGTTTATCATCGCTATTTATTAGTAATAAAATATTATCATCTTTAATAACCTTAAGGGCTTCTAACATATATCTTGAACTAAAAGCAATATCCAATTTTTCTTTATTACTACACTCAATTGCTAATGTTTCTTCGGTTTTACCAATCTCACTGGCACTTGATGTTATTACCATTTTTTTATCATCCACTAAAACTCTAACAATGTTTTTATCTTTACTTTGAGTTAATAATGAAGCTCTATCAACCGCATCATTAAAAGCTTTTAAGTCTAAATTTATCATATAGGCAAATTCTTTAGGAATAAAATGATTTGTATCAGGATAAGTACCATTTAATAAATTTGTTTGAAATTGAATATTTTTATAATGAAATAAAATCTTATTACTAAATATATGCATTATAACATCATCTTCTGTTGTTAACATTTTTTCAAGTTCATTAATACTTTTACCAGGAATAACAATATTTATGGAATTATTAACAGCATTATCTAATTTAATATTCTTTTTAGATAGTCTATAAGAATCGGTCGCAATACATTCTAACATATCCCCATTTATCTTTAAATTAACACCGGTTAATAAAGGTCTTACTTCTTGAGTAGATACGGCATAAGATGTTTCATTTATTATTTCTTTTAATGTTTCTGCTTTAATTGTTATAGGTTCTTTTGTTTCTTCTAAAGCAATATGTGGATAATCATTAATATCATAACAATTAAGATTATATTCATTATTATCAGTATAAATTTTTATTTTACTATTATCTATTGCTTCAAAAGATATTATATCAGAAGGCATTTTTCTTATTAATTCTAATATAAATTTACTTTGAATAATCATGCTTCCAGTTTTTTCAATAGATTTAATATCTTTTTCAGGTATGATAATTTTTATAGTTAATTCTGAATCACTAGCTAATAAACTTAATTCATTATCTGTTAAATCAAATTTTATTCCGTTCAATATGGGAATTGTTGTTCTAGTTCCTATGGCTTTAGTTACATTAGTAAGAGCTTCTAATAAAATATTCTTATCAATTACAAATTTCATTTTATTTCCTTCTTTCTTTTTTATTAGTAATATTATTTTTTTTATTATACTGTTATAATTGTTGAAAACTTTAATTTTATTAACTTTAACTACTATTTTTTCTAATTTTTATTATATTTTTTTTCACATTTTTATAACTTAGATTTTATTTCTTTTAACATATTATCAAGAGTAGTATTATTTTTTAATTCACTTTTAATTTTTTCACAACTAGCAACTACAGTTGAATGATCTCTTCCTCCAAATTCTAAGCCAATTTTAGCTAAATTTTCTTCTGTTTCAATACGACATAGATACATAGCAATATGTCTAGGCCTTGCTATATTGTTACTTCTTCTTTTGCTTTTTAAATCATCGACTGTTATTTTAAAGAAATCCGCTACAACTTTCTGGATATGAGATATAGTATTTTCTTGATAAATATTAATATTAACATAATCTTTAATTGCTTCAATTGTAAAATCTAGAGTGATTACTTCTGGAGCCATCATTGCGGTATATGCTAATAATCTATTTATGGTTCCTTCAATATGGCGTACATCATTGGGACAAGCATTGGCAATATATTCAATAACATCTTGATTTACTTTATTATTAATGCTTGTCTTTTTTAGTTTTTGTTTTATTATTTCACATCTTAATTCAAATTCCGGTGGGTATATATCAACTGGTAATCCCCAAGTAAATCGACTTCTTAGTCTTTCTTCAATTTTCTTTAAATCATCGGGACTACGATCACTAGATATAATTATTTGTTTATTAGCATGATGCAAAGCTTCAAAAGTGTAAAAAAATTCTTGTTGAGTTAATTCGGCTCCGACTAAAAATTGAATATCATCTATAATTAATACATCAACGTTTCGATATTTATTTTTGAAATTATTGGCATATTCTAGAGATTCTTTTCCTTTTTCTTGTTTAGAAATTCCAGCGTATTCATCTCTAAAATCATTGCTAGTAGTATATAAAACTTTTTTATTAGAATGTTCAGTAATATAATTTCCAATAGCGTGCATTAAATGAGTTTTGCCGATTCCACTTCGTCCATATATAAATAATGGATTAAGGATAGTGCCAGGCGATTGAGCTACATTCATAGCCGAAACAAAAGCCAATCGATTAGATTCTCCAACAACATAATTATCAAAATTGAGATTAGGGTCTAAATTTGTCTCCCATTTTGTCTCTTTTTTTTCAATAATATCTTCTTCTTTAACAATATTTTCCTCATTAGTTATGTTTAATTCATCTAAATCATCTTGAGTTAAAAATTTAAATTCATAATGCTTATTTGTTAGAGAAAGAGCTATTTCATCTAACATTTCCATATATGTAGTTTTTAAAATAGTCTTGTGAGTTTGAAGAGGTACCTTAATAATAATTTCTTTATCGTCCATACTTATTAACTTTAAATCATTAAACCAAATAGAATAAGTACCTGAACTAACAGCTTCCGCAATTTCTTTTAAGAAATTTTGAAAAAAGTCTTGTGTTTTCAATACCTCACCCCACAATCTAATAATCCCAATTTCATTTTAACGTAAAACGTTTTTTTATACAAGAAAAAAATTAAAAAAAGTTAATAACAAATATCTTTTCAACATTATTTTTCTTGGTATTAATTATGATACAAAAACTTTCAAACAAATTCAACAAATATAATTAACTTTTTAACAGAATAAACATAAAAAAACATTTCTTATTTGTTAAGAATGTGGAAAATATTTTGTGAATAGAAAAATAAAAGGTTTATGGGCATCATCCGATGTTAATAACTAAATAAATATGGATATTTCTTGACATAAAGTGATTAATAATATTATAATAAGGACGCTTGAAGAAAGAGGTGGAAATATAACATGAAGAGAACTTATCAACCAAATAATCGTAAAAAAGCTAAAAAGCATGGTTTCTTTGCTCGTAAAGGAACAAAGATTATTAATAATCGTCGAAGAAAAGGTCGTAAGGAATTAACTAAGTAATTTCTTACGTGTTTTTTTAATTATTATGAAAAAAAGAGATATTGTAAAATCTAAAATATTATTTAATGATATAATTCAAAAAGGAAAACGTTTAAGTAATAAATACTATGTTATTTGCAAACAAAAAAAAGTTTTTGAAAAAAGTAATTTTGGTATTGCAGTAGGAAAAAAAGTTGGTAATGCAGTGACTAGAAATAAAATAAAACGTCAAATTCGTAATATTATAGATAAAAATATTATGCTATTTCCAAAATTTCACAATTATATTATAATATGTAAAAAAGAAATATTAGATTTATCTTTTTTAGATAAAGAAAAATATTTAATTGATTTATTAAATATTAAAGGAGAATACGATGAAAAATAAAATATTATGTATTTTGTTAATAATGACGGTTTTACTAACAAGTGGTTGTGGAACTAGTGATTATATTAAGGATAAAGATAAAAAAATAGTTCAAAATCCCGCTACTGGTCAAAATTTACCTAACAATATATTATGTAAACCAGAAGAAGACTCAGAATTATATCAAGTTTACAAAACATATGATAAAGAATTAAAAATCAAATTAGATGATTTACCTACTTGTAGTAAATTTAAAATTACTTCTAATGAATCTACTAGTATTTGGGAATTCTTATTTGTTAAACCATTAGCTTATTTAATATTAAAATTAGGTAAATTAGTTAATAATATGGGTATATCCTTAATTATAATAGGGTTATTAATAAGATTAATATTATTACCATTCTCTTATAAAACTCAAAAACAAAGTAAAAACATGCAAGCAGTAAATAGAGAAATCCAAAAATTGGAAGTTAAATATCGAGGTCGCGATGATAAAGATTCAATGATGATGAAAAGTCAAGAAATGATGGCTATTTATAAAAAATATAATGTTAAACCAATGAGTGGATGTCTAGTCGCCTTTTTACAATTACCAATCTTCTTTGCTTTTTTACAAGCTATTAATAGAGTTCCTGGAATATTTGAAGATACATTATTTGGTTTAAACTTAGGAATGACACCTTATGTTGGGTTATCAAAAGGAAATTATCTATACTTATTATTAATAGTATTAATAGCGTTATCAACATATTTTTCTTTTAAATATTCTATGAAATCGACGGCTACTATGAATCAAACACCAGATATGAAAAGTCAAATGAATATGATGACAAATATAATGGTTATTTTAATAGTAATAACATCCTTTTCATTATCAACCGCGCTGGCTTTTTATTGGATAGTAACTTATGCATTTATTGCTATTCAAACATTTATTTTTAAAAAATTATCAAATAAAGATAGCAAGCCTAAAAATTCAAAAAATGAGGGCAAAAAAATAAAAGATAAATTAGAAGTTAAAAGAGGTTTAAAGTATGGAAAAAATAATTAAAGAAGGAAAATCATTAGAAACAATTTTAAATGAAATTTGTGAAGAAAATAATATTGAATTAAAAGATTTTTATTATAAATATACTGAAAAGAAAAATGGATTATTTAATAAAAATAGTGTTATTACTGTGACAGCAATTTTAAAAAGTGATCTTTTAATTTATTTAAAAGAATATTTAGAAGAATTATTAACTAATATGGGATTATCTGTTAATTTTGAAACCAAATTAAGAGAAGATACTATGTATATAAAAATATATTCCGATAATAATCCAGTTTTAATTGGTAAAAATGGTAACACTTTAAAAGCCTTGGAAAATATTTTAAAACAAAAAATTAATACCGATTTTAATATTCGCCCAATTATTAGTTTAGATGTAGAAAATTATCGAGAAAAACAACAAAAAAGACTAGAAAGAACGGCTATTCAATTAGCAAAAGAAGTCATTAAAACTAAAGTAGAAGTACATTTAGAAAATATGAATGCTTATGATAGAAGAATTGTTCATAATGTTCTTAGTGATTTTAAAGGAGTAAGTACCATAAGCGAAGGCGAAGAGCCAAATAGACATGTTATTATAAAGCCAGAATAAAATTTAGGGGGATTTTATGGAGCTATCAAAAGAAGAAAAATTTTTATTATTATGTTATACAGAACTATTTAATGAATGTTATGATGTTAAAGATGATACAGTTTTTTCCGCAGATGTTAAGAATATAAAATTAAGGCATATAAAAATGCAAAATGCCTGTTATATATTTAAGATATTTGGTTTATTAGGAAGTAATTATATTTTTTCAGATAATGTAACGGGTCCTGCTTCCGATGAAGTAGCAAACCTAGTTAGCATTCTTGATCAAAAGAAAAATAAAATTAAAGAATTTTATCAAAATTATATTTATAATAAGCAATTTTTATTAATTAATTTTTTGGGAATTCCTTCTTCTGAAAATAAAAAAATCGAATTTTTTGATGAGATTTGCATTGAATTAGAAGAAATTGTTAAAGAACCATATGGAAGTTCTCTTGTTGCAAATATGATTTATCTAATCTTTAATAATCAAACTAATAGTGATTTTGAAGAAATTAATAATTATTTAATATTATTTGGATATGAAAATCAAGAATTAAATCGTAAAGCATGGGATATTTTGCTTCATTTAAAATTTATAAATCATGAAGAACGAACAAATGAATTAAAAAGAAGAATTCAAGATTTTTTAAAAAAATAATTCAGAAATATCTGAATTTTTTTAATGCAATACCCATTAAAATATGATAATATAATGCCGAAAGGAAACGTTAATATGAATGATACAATATGTGCTATTTCCACATCATTAGGCGTTGGAGCAATATCTATAATTAGAGTAAGCGGAAACAAAGCCATAGAAATAGTTTCAAAATTATTTAAAGGAGCAAATTTGTTTAATGCTAAAAGCCATACCATTCATTATGGCTTTATTTACAATAAAAAGGAAAAAATAGATGAAGTTTTAGTATCAATTATGTTAGCGCCTAAAACTTATACTACAGAAGACATAGTGGAAATAAATTTACATGGAGGAATAAATACAACAACCAAAGTCTTAGAATTATTACTCGAAAATGGTTGTCGTATCGCCGAACCTGGAGAATTTACTAAACGAGCATTTTTAAATGGAAGGATAGATTTGACTCAAGCGGAGTCAGTTAATGATTTAATAAATGCTAAAAGTGATATGGCCAGGAAAATGGCTCTTAATAATTTAGATGGAAATTTAAATCAAGAAATTAAAAAAATTAGACATGAAGTAGTCGATATCATGTCTAATATTGAAGTTAATATTGATTACCCTGAGTATGAGGATATTGAAATTGTAACTACTGAAATATTGCTTCCTAAATTAACAAATATTGTTGCTTCTATAAAAAGATTATTAAATGATTCTAAAAATTGCCAATTAGTTAAAGATGGAATTAATATAGCAATTGTAGGTAAGCCAAATGTGGGCAAAAGCAGTATTTTAAATTTTCTTTTAAATGAAGAAAAAGCGATTGTTACTGATATTCCTGGAACAACTAGAGATATTGTAGAGGGCAGCATAACTTTAAATGGTTTTTTAATTAATTTTATTGATACGGCCGGTATAAGAGATACTGAAGATGTAGTAGAAAAAATTGGTGTTGAAAAAAGTAAAAAAGCCATGGAAAAAGCAGATTTAATAATTATAGTATTAAATAATAATGAGTCTTTAACTGATTACGATAAAGAGCTTATGGAAACTGTTCCTAAAGAAAAGAGAATTATCTTTATTAACAAATCTGATTTAAAACAACGTTTAGAATTACCTGACCATTGCATTATTGGAAATACTGTTAATAGGGATGGTTTAGATAAGTTAAAAGATGGAATAATAAAAAAATTACAATTAGAGGAAATATTAAATAAAGATATGACTTATGTCAGTAATTTAAGACAAATTGATTTATTAAAAAAAGCTAAAAATAGTCTAGAAAATGCTATTGCCAATTTAGAAAATAGCATGCCAATCGATATTGTAGAGATTGATATCATGAATGCTTGGAATTTTTTAGGAGAAATTACGGGTGAAACATATAAAGATGAACTTTTAAATGCTTTATTTAGTAATTTTTGTCTTGGAAAGTAGTGATGTTTATGTATGACATAATAATTGTTGGAGGTGGCCATGCTGGATGTGAGGCCGCTAATATAAGTGCAAAAATGGGCATGAAAACCCTTCTTTTAACTATGAACTTGAAAAATATTGCTGATATGCCATGCAATCCTTCTATAGGAGGAACGGCTAAGGGAATAATTGTAAGAGAAATAGATGCCCTTGGTGGGCTGATGGGAATAGTTGCTGATAAAAGTCATTTTCAAATTAAAATGTTAAATAATTCTAAAGGTCCTGCGGTTAGAAGTTTAAGATGTCAGGCTGATAAAGTGTTATATCCCCAAATTATGCTAGAATATTTAAGGAAAAATAACAATTTAGAAATAAAAGAGGGAATGGTAGAAAATTTAATTATTGAAGATAACATTGCTAAAGGTGTAATTTTAGAGGATGGCAAAAAAATAACTAGTAAAATTGTCGTTTTAACTACAGGGACTTATTTAAAAGCCAATATTTTAATTGGTGATATAAACAAAGAAGAGGGGCCTCATCAAGAGAAAAGAAGTAATTATTTGAGTGATAATTTAAAGAAACTAGGAATTAAAATTCTACGATTAAAAACGGGAACGCCTCCTAGAATCAAAAAGAATTCTATTGATTTTACTAAAATGCATGAAGAACTAGGGGACGATACATATTTAACATTTAGTTATGATATAAAACCTATTTATGATATAAGTAAGCAACAAAAATGTTATTTGTTATATACTAATGAAAATACCCATGAAATAATAAAGAAGCATCTAAAAGAATCCGCAATGTATGGTGGCTATGCTAAGGGAATAGGGCCTAGATATTGTCCTTCTATTGAAGATAAAATTGTAAGATTTGCTGATAAAGAGAGGCATCAATTATTTTTAGAACCGGAAAGTGTTCATTATGACGAGTGGTATTTACAAGGTTTTTCTACAAGTATGCCTATTAATGTTCAAGAAGAGATGGTTCATAGTTTGGAAGGATTAGAAAAAGCTATTATTAGTAAGTATGCTTATGCTATTGAATATGATGCCATTGATCCGATTCAATTAAAACCAAATTTGGAAAATAAAATTATTCAAAATTTATTTACTGCTGGGCAAATTAATGGTACGAGTGGATATGAAGAAGCCGCTGGACAAGGGTTATTGGCCGGGATAAATGCTGCTCTAAAAATTAAAAATAAAAAACCATTAATATTAAAAAGAAATGAAGCTTACATTGGGGTGTTAATAGATGATTTAGTTACTAAAGGTGTAACTGACCCTTATCGAATGTTAACAAGCAGGGCCGAGTTTAGATTATTATTGCGTCATGACAATGCTGATTTACGCCTTAGAGAAATAGGTTATAAAATAGGCACCATCAATGAGGAACAGTACAAAAAATTATGTAAAAAAAGAGCAGATATTGACAAATTATTAAAGGAAGTAAAAGAAAATAACCTTTTAATTAATGACGATATAGTTAAAATTTTTAAAAATAATGGTTATGATATAAATAAAGGATCTATATCATACGAAGGCCTTTTAAAAAGGCCTGAAATAACTTTTTCATTCTTAAAGCAATTTCGATCATTTGAATATGAAAAAGATGTTTTGGAGCAAGTTGAAATAGAATTAAAATATGGCGGATATATTAAAAAGGCGCAAAAAGAAGCGGAAAAATTACAAAAAATTGAAGCAAAACAAATTCCTGATGATATTGATTACAAAAAGGTTAAAAATTTAGCCAGCGAAGCACGGCAAAAATTAGAAATGGTTCGCCCTAAAACTATTGCTCAAGCCACAAGAATAAGTGGAGTTAATCCTGTGGATATATCACTTTTAGCCATTTATTTAAAGAAAGAGTATAACGAACATGAATAAAGAAACATTTATAGAAGAAATAACTAAATTAGGTATAGATTATAATGAAGATATATTAATAAAGTTGGACAATTATAAATTATTTTTGCAAGAATATAATACTCATACGAATTTGACCACCATAGTTAATGATGACGATATTTATTTAAAGCATTTTTACGATTCTTTAACTATAGTTAAAGGTATAGATATAAAAAAGGCCCAAACCCTTCTTGATGTTGGGACTGGCGCTGGATTTCCTGGTATGGTTTTAAAAATATTTTATCCTCATTTAGAAGTAACATTATTAGATTCTAATAATAAAAAAATAAAATTTTTGGAAGAATTAGCTAAAAAATTACAAATATCTGTTAATTTAGTAAATGAACGAGTAGAAAATTTTGCTAAATCTAATTTAAATAAGTTTGATATTGTTGCAACTCGAGCTGTTAGTAATCTAAGAATTCTTACCGAATTATGTGTTCCCTTAATTAAAGTAGATGGTTATTTTATTGCGTTAAAAGGTAACATAGATGAAAATTTAGAAGGAGCAAAAGAAACTATTGAAATAAAGAAATATGCTGTAAGTAAAAAAATAAGTTTTAACTTATATGCTGATGAGGGGATTAGAAATATCATTGTAATTACAAAGAAGTACAATTCTATTTTAGAAGAATTAAGACCTTATGATAAAATTTTAAAAAAGCCATTGAAAAAAGCTTGCAAATAAGTTAAAATTAAGTATAGAGGTAAAGGGGCCTGATAACTAGTGAATACATCTCAAGATAATTTACAAGTTTTAAATGTGCCAATTGAAGATATTATTCCTAATCGTTTTCAACCAAGACTAAATTTTGATGAAGACGGTTTAAAAGAATTAGCATCTTCAATTAAAGAACATGGGATTATTCAACCCCTAGTTTTAAGAAGGCTTGGCGATAAATATGAGATAATTGCTGGTGAGAGAAGGTACAAAGCTGCCAAAATGGCAGGATTAACTTATGTTCCCGCAATAATTTCTGTAATGGATGATAAAAAAAGTGCTGAAGTTGCGATTGTGGAAAATATTCAAAGACGTGATTTATCATCTATAGAAGAAGCCAAATCCTATCAGGCATTACTAGATAAAGGCTATGTTACTCAAGAAGAATTAGCTAAAAAAATGGGGATTAGTCAATCAGCCATTTCTAATAAATTAAGATTATTATCATTATCGGAAAATGTGCAAAATGCCTTAATTGAAGGTAAAATTTCTGAACGGCATGCTAGGAGTTTATTACAATTAGAAACGCCAGAAGAACAAGATAAATGGCTTCAAACTATAATTGATGAAAGAATAACTGTCAAAGAATTAGATAGACGATTGAAAGAAATTAAATCTACTAGTGAGGTTACTCAACCAGTGAGTGAAAACAATGAAGAAAAAGAAATACCAAAAGAGCAAGAAGAAGTACCTCCTATTAATACTGAACCAGAACAACCAGTTTATGAGGACATTGTTCCTCCTGAAATTATGGAAGCATCTACCTCACCAGATTCTTCTTCAACGGAAGTTAAGCCTATTCCTAATAAATTTTTTAACTTTTTGGAAGATGAGTCTGCAAATATGAATATATCAGAGCCACATCAAGATAGTGAGGGAGAAGAAGTAGAGATGCTCGATTTTCTAGCGCCAAATAATCAACCAAATTCTGTTGATAATATTCCTAAATTTAAAGATATGGGAGTGGCCCAAGAATTAATAGCAAAATTAGAAAATGATTTACGAATAAATGGATATAAGATTACTTTAAGCCATGAAGAAACCGATATTGACCATGTATATCGTATAAATATAGAAAAAGGGGAGTAATTATGATATGAACCCCGTTTCTTGGACATAGAAGCGAGGTTTTTATATGAGTAAATTAAGATATGAAGATAAAATTAAT
>CANRDE010000010.1 GCA_947629325.1 uncultured Bacilli bacterium | reverse complement strand
TATATTAATAGATTAAATAATAAAATATATGAATATGCTAATAATCATAATAATTTCTTTATTAATGATATTAATTATTTATCAAGTTGTTATGGATTAGATAAATGGAGCAATCAATTTTATTGGCACATGTATAAATATGCTTTAGAAGTACCCGCAATCCCTTATTTAGCTTTTAATTTGGCTAATATTATTAAATCTATTTATGGTAAAAATAAAAAAGCTTTTGTTTTAGATTTAGATAATACTTTATGGGGTGGAATTGTTGGCGATGATGGTGTTGAAAATTTAGCAATCGGGCCAGAAGTTCCAAGTGGGCAAGTTTATGAAGAATTTCAAAATTATTTAAAAGAACATAAAAATTTAGGTATTATATTAAATGTTAATTCGAAAAATGAATATGAGAATGCTATAGCTGGTTTAAATCATCCAGCCGGAGTTTTAAAACCAGAAGATTTTATCATTATTAAAGCTAATTGGAATCCTAAAAATATGAATATGAAAGATATTGCTGAAGAACTTAATTTAGGAGCAGATTCATTTGTTTTTGTTGATGATAATCCCGCTGAAAGACATATTGTAGAATCAACAGTTGAAGGTATTGGTATACCAGAAATTGATACTCCAGAAAATTATATTAGAATAATTGATCATAATGGTTATTTTGAAATGACTAATTTTTCTAAAGAAGATTTAAAGAAAAATGAATTATATAAAGATAATGCTAAAAGAAGTCAAATGATGAGTACTTTTGACAATTATGACGATTATTTAAAAAGTTTAAAAATGCATGCGGAAATTAGTTCATTTAAACCTATTTATTTAGAAAGAATAAGTCAATTATCAAATAAAAGCAATCAATTTAATTTAACTACCAAAAGATATAGCTTAGCTGATATTGAAAAAGTAGCTAATAGTGATGAGTATATTAAAATTTATGGTAAGCTTGAAGATATATTTGGGGATAATGGGGTTATTTCGGTGGTGATTGGCCATATTAAAGGTAAAGAATTACATATTGATTTATGGATAATGAGCTGCCGAGTTTTAAAACGTAATATGGAATTTGCCATGATGGATGAATTGGTTAGAAAAGCCAAAGAGGCCAATATTGAGACTATATATGGATATTATTATCCAACCTTAAAAAATAAAATGGTTAAAGAATTTTATGATTTACAAGGCTTTACTTTAGAAAGTGAAGATGAGAAAGGTAATAAAACCTACAAATTAAATGTAGATGGTTATAAAAATAAAAATAATGTAATAGAGGTGGAAAGATAATGGAAAGAAAAGAAATATTTGAAAGACTTAATAACGTTTTTAGAGATGTATTTGATGATGAAAGCATAGTAGTAACTGATGCAACAACATCAAATGATATAGAAGATTGGGATTCACTTGAACATATTAATTTAATCGTAGCAGTTGAACAAGAATTTGGTATTAAATTCAATATGGGTGAAGTTACAACAATGAAGAATGTTGGTGAAATGGCCGATATTATTGAAAATAGAGTAAAATAACTAGCAATAGTTATTTTTCCTTGTTATAATCAAATTATAAGAGGTGTATAATATGAAATTTCATCATATTGGGATTGCAACCGATGATATAGAAAAAATGATTGCTAAATTAGAAAACTTTTTAAAAATTAAAGATATAAGTGATATTGTTTATGATTCTAATCAAGACGCTTATTTATGTATGTTAACTTTAGATGACGGTATTAAAATTGAACTTATTACTGGCAAAGTCGTAGAAAACATTTTAAAGAAAAGACAATATTTATATCACACTTGTTACGAAGTAGATGATATAGAGTTGACTATATCTAAATTACAAAATGATGGGGCTTTTTTAGTTAGAGAACCTAAAAAGGCAATTTTATTTGAAAATAAAAAAGTCGCATTTTTAATGTGGGATTTAGGATTAATTGAATTAGTTGAGAAGGGAGCATAATTTATGGTTTTAACATCTTTAATATTTTTAACTTTTTCAATAATCACCTTAATCATTTATTTTGTAATTCCCAAAAAATTACAATGGATAGTACTACTAGCATCAAGCTTAACGTTTTTATTTTATAATGCTTTAACTGTCAATAATGTTATTTATGTGCTTATTATTTTATTATCCGCGTATTTTGGCGCATTACTGGTTCACAAATATGAGAATACTAAAAAATCCAAAATTTTTTTGGTGTTATCAATAATAATAATATTAGGTGAACTCTTAATTTTAAAATATAGCAATTTATTTATTGTTTCTGCTAACCATTTTAATAATTTATTCCATATTAATAAACAATTCAATATGGTTAGTTTTTCTTCACCGGTAGGGCTTTCATATTATTCATTAATCATGATTGGTTATATTGTCGATGTTTATAGAAAAATATGTAACCCCCAAAAGAATATTTTAAAATGTGCTTTATTTATGTCTTATTTTCCTATTTTAACGTCTGGGCCATTTATAAGATATGATAAAATGGAAAAGGAATTATATACAAAACATAAACTAAATTATGATAATTTATGTCGAGGATTAATTAGAATTTTTTGGGGTTTATTTAAGATATTAGTAATTTCGCAAAGATTAGCTATATTCGTAAATACTGTGTATGGTGATATAAGTACTTTTAATGGAACATATATTATAATTGCTACCATATTCTTTACTTTACAATTGTATACTAATTTTTCAGGATCTATTGATATAATTATGGGAATTTCTAAAATTATGGGTATAGAATTACCAGAAAACTTTACAAGTCCATTTTTTTCTAGGACAATAACTGAATTTTGGCGTAATTGGCATATTACATTAGGAGCATGGCTTAAAGATTATATATTTTACCCTTTAATGAAATCTAATTTTATTCAAAAAATTGGTAATTTTTTCAAAAAGATATTTGGTAAAAAAGTAAGTAAAAAAATAACTTTATATTTATCTATGTTAATAATGTGGATATTAATAGGAATTTGGCATGGCGGGGCCTATACTTATATAATTGGTTCTGGTTTATTGCAATTTTTCTTTATATTTTTAGAAGATTTATTTGGACCGTTATCACAAAATATTAATAAAAAAATAGGAATTAATACGGAAGCATTTAGTTATAAATTATATCAATGCATAAGAACATTTATATTATTCTCATTTTCAATGATATTTTTTAGAGCGACATCTGTTGGTAATGCGATTGATATAATAAAACATATTTTTGTCTATAATCCTTGGGTATTAGTTGACAATTCATCACTTTATACTGCTGGTTTAGATTTATTAGATTTTAGAGTATTAATTATATCTTTAATTGCAATGTTTATAGTTGAAGGAATGCAAAGAAAAGAAAATGTATTGGATAAATTATTTAGACAAAATATAGTTTTTAGATGGGCAATAATTTATTTACTTATTTTTTCTGTAATAATTTTTGGAATGTATGGGCCAGGCTATGATCCAGCGACATTTATTTATAGAGGCTTTTAATTATGAAGTACTTAAAAAATTTAATTAAAATAAGTCTATTCTTAATAATTTTTTGTCAAATATGGAATGGGGTTTTTTCGATATTAGGAATAACTAAAAATTCAGTTACTTATTTTTATAAAGAACCCAAAAATTCTTTAGATATAGCATATTTTGGTGGCAGTAATGCTTATGCTCATTTTAATACTGTATTAGCTTTTCATGAATATGGTTTTACGACTGGAATGCTGTCTACTGATGCTCAGCAATTTATTTCTGTAAAGCATTTAATCAAAGAAGCTCAAAAGAGACAGAAACCCAAAGTTTATGTAATTGACATTTCTAATACTACAGTTATATATCCAGAAGAGGGTGCTATAAGAAGGGTAGTAGATTCAATTAAGCCATCTACAAATAGATTCGAAGCAGTTAAAGAATATTTAGAAATGTTTAATATTCCAAAAGAAGAACATATTAATTATTATTTTAGTTTTTTGACCTATCATAGTTCATATAAAAATATAAATGAATATAAGTTTACACGTTCCGACTTATTTAAAGGATATTATTATAATGAATATACTTCTGGAATTGATCCTCAAAAAAAGGTCCCTTGGATTAAAGGAACAGCACCTTTAGCAGAAGATGTTAATAAAGAATTTAACGAACTAATAGATTATATAAATAAGGAAAAATTAAATGTTTTGTTTATTGTATCTCCAAAATTGTATAGTGAAGATGTTATGCAAAAATTGAATACAATTGTAGAAATTTGTGAAAATAATAATTATGAAGTTTTAAATTTTAACAAGATTGATTTAGGAATTGATTATTCTCATGATTATTACAATCATGCTCATTTGAATGTATATGGAGCAACAAAATTTACAACTTATTTGGGAAAATATTTAAAAGAAAATTATAATCTTCCTGATAATCGGGGGGGGTATTATTATAGTTCTTGGGAAAAGGAATATGAAAGATTTAAAGAAGAATATAGAAAGATTATAGGAACAGGTTTCGAATCTTTGATAGAAAAAAAGTAGATTGTTATTAACACAATAAGTGTGGTAATATTATAAGAGCAAGATAGAGAGGTATAAAATGCAAAAAATTAAAGTAATGAGTATTTTTGGAACAAGACCAGAAGCAATTAAAATGGCTCCTTTAGTTAAAGAACTAGAGAAAAGAGAAGAAATAGAAAGTATAGTTTGTGTTACAGCGCAACATAGAGAAATGCTTGATCAAGTTTTAGATACTTTTCATATTAAACCAGATTATGATTTAAATATTATGAAACAAGGTCAAACTTTAGGAGATATAACTACAAGAGCTTTAAGCGGGTTAGAAAAAGTGATTAAAGAATGTCAACCAAACATTGTTTTAGTTCATGGTGATACAACTACAACTTTTGCCGGGGCTTTAGCAGCTTTTTATAATCAAGTAGCTATTGGCCATGTTGAAGCAGGGCTTAGAACTAATGATAAATATAGTCCGTATCCGGAAGAAATGAATCGCCAAATGGTTGATTGTATGACAGATATGTATTTTGCTCCAACTAATTTAAGTAAAGAAAATTTGCTAAAAGAAAATATTGAAGAAAGCAAAATATATGTTACGGGTAATACAGCTATTGATGCCATGAGTACAACGATTAGTAATGATTATAAAAATCCAGAATTAGACTGGATTAAGGACGATGAAAAGTTAATATTATTAACAGCTCATCGAAGAGAAAATTTGGGAGAACCAATGCGCCATATTTTTAAAGCTATTAGAAAAATAGTAGATGAATTTCCTAAAGTTAAAGTTATTTATCCAATTCATTTAAATCCAAAAGTAAGAGAAGTTGCTAATGAAATATTTGAAAATTGTGATCGTGTTAAATTAATTGAACCTTTAGAAGTATTTGATTTTCATAATTTTCAAAATAAATCCTATTTAATTTTAAGTGATTCTGGTGGTATCCAAGAAGAGGCTCCATCATTAGGTAAACCAGTATTAGTGTTAAGAGATACTACTGAAAGACCAGAAGGAATTGATGCTGGTACTTTAAAGTTAGTTGGAACTGATGAAAATACAATTTATGAGGAGGCTAAAAAGTTATTAACTGATAAAGAAGCGTATGATAAAATGAGTAAAGCATCTAATCCGTATGGTGATGGTCATGCTAGTGAAAGAATAGTAGATGCCATAATTGAAAAATTTAAAAGGTGATATTATGACAAAAAAAATAAAAAATAACTGGCTATTTACTATTTTTCTAATAGCAACTAGTTTGGTATTTCTAGCAGCTTTTGGATGTACTTTAATAAAATTAAATAATACTAAACCATTTACCTATATTGCTTTTTCTTTCATGATAATTTCTATTATTTTTATTGGAATTGGTTATATCTTAAAAAAAATAAAATTGAGTAAAGTAAAAGAATTAATAATTATCATAATATTATTTATAATAGGATTGACTTTAAGGATTTATTCTATTAATTATTTTGATACTTCTCAAACAAGCGATTTTGCTAAAGGAATAGATTTATATCAATATAAACTAGAAGGAAACAAATTTATATATCATGAAAATAAATTAAAAGATAATCATTATCAAATTTATTTTGCTCAATATCCATCTTGGTTTACATATGATTTTATAAATTATAAAATATTAGATATTTTTGGAAGTCATCCTAGTTATTTTAAAGTATGTAATTTAATATTATTTTCATTAACATTTATATTTCTTTATATTGGAATTAAAAGGATGTTTAATAATAAAATAGGGTTATTAACACTTCTAATTTTCAGTACTATGCCATCGCTTATAGCATATACTAACGTTTCAACACCAGATCATTTTACTATTTTTCTTGTTTCATTAGTAATTTTTATATGGAGTTTTGTTTTAAAAAACAAAAATATAAGACAAAAATATATTTTAACAATTCCTTTAGTGATATCAATGTGTTTAATTAATTTATTTAAACCAATTGCAATTTATATGTTACTTGTTTTTATTGCTAGCGAAATATTAGTTGAATTTATGGATAATCTTAAAAATTTAAAAACATATTTTAAAAATAGTTGGAGATATATTAGTTATTTTATTTTAATTTTTATTGGTATTTATTTAACCACTAATTATGTTTTAAATAAGTCAATTCAAAATTATATAAAAACTGAAACTGTAAATTCATCTAGTTCTTATTTAATATGGGGATATTCCGTAAATGATAAAGGAGATTATGATCCCGAATATATATATTCTGATATTTATTCAAAATTATATGACAAATATTCAGGAAATTTAAAATTAGTATTTGAGGATTTAGATAAAATAGCTAAGAAAACAATAAAAAGTAATGTTCGTTATCTTCCTAAAATATGGTATCAAAAATTTAGAATAGCTTTAGATGATGATGCTGCATTCTTTAATTGGGCTAACACCAGTAATAACCCTCAAAAAGTTTTAAATAATCTCAACGATTATGATGATTATTTGCTTATTGCCAATACATTTATGGCATTTATCTATTTTATGATTAGTATTTTGTGCATAATATTTATTTTTAAAAGTGAACATAAAAAAGAATTATCAATAATTTTATTAATGTTAGTAGGCTATATAGCTATTTTAGTATTGGGAGGAGTTCAACCAAGATATAAAGCTATTATTTTTCCGCAATTATCTATTGCTTGTGCTATTGGAATATATTGTATAGTTGATTTAATAAAGTTAATTTTTGCAAAGAAAAAGGAGAAGTAAATTATGTTAATTACAGTAATTGTTCCAGTTTATAATGGAGAAAAATTTATCAAAAAAGTATATAGGTCTTTAAAAAAACAAACGTATAAAAACTTAGAAATAATATTTTTTAATGATTGTTCTAAAGATAATACAGCAGACATCCTTAAAGAGTTAAAAAAACAAGATAAAAGGATAAAAGTTTATAATGCTAAAAGAAATTTTGGCCCAGGTGGTGCTAAAAACGAAGGAATAAAGTATGCTACGGGTGATTATATTTTATTTGTTGATTGCGATGACTATATATCTCAAGATTTTATTGAAAAATTGTATGATAGCGCAAAAGAAAATAATTTTCCTGATTTAGTTTTAAGTGATTTTACAAAAATAGACGATAAAGGTAATGTAAAGTATATTAGAAAATATAAAAATAAGGATATAGCTCTAAAACAAAAAATAACTTCTTGGGGAAAATTAATAAAAAGAGATTTTATTAATAAAAATAATTTATATTTACCTAATGGTCCTGTTCTAGATGATGTATTATTTCATTTTAGTACAGTATTAGCTAATCCCACTTATTCTTATGAAGCATGTGCAGGTTATTATTATGTAGAAAATAAAAAATCAGTAACACATACTTCATTAAAGAAATTTAATCCTGAAGCTTTAGATATAGTTTTTGACTATCTTATTAAATTAAAACAAAAAAGAGGAATGAGTATTCTTTTATGTTATTATGCTTATAAATGCATGTGTTGGCATTTATTAAAAAGCGGTTGTAATGTTAAAACTGATGCAATGAAAAAAGAATATAATAAAGCTTTTAATTTTTTGGAAAAAGAGTTCCCTGAATATAGCAAAATTAAAAATTTAAAATTCAAAGGTGAAAGAATTATAGTTAAACTCATTTTATTTAATATTTTAATTTTAAGAAAAATTCATTTAGATTGGTTATTCTTCAAAATTTATAGTAATATTAATCTAGAAAGGTTTTGGCCGAATTTATAATGAAAGAAAGAATTATTGAATTTATAAGATTTTCCTTTGTTGGAGGTCTTATGACAATATTAAATTTCTTATTATTTACTTTTTTTATAGAATGTTTAAAAATTAACTATATAATATCTAATATAGTATCATATTCTATAGCAGTTATAATTTCATATTTTATGAATTCAAAATATACTTTTAAAGCTAATAACGTAAGTAATAAGGAACATCTAAAAAAATTAATACAATTTTTTGCAATGAAATTAGTTTTATTATTAATGGATACAGTATGTTTGTATGTTCTAGTTGATATCTTTAATTTAAATGTTTATATTAGTAAAATAGGATTAACATTATTATTTTTAGCAGTTTCTTATCCAATAAGTAAATTAATAATTCAAGTAAAGGATGATAAAAATGATTAATTATATTAAATTAATGCGTATAAAACATTATGTGAAAAATTTTTTAATCTTTTTTCCAATAATTTTAAGTGGCAATTTATTTAATATGCCTTACTTAATTAAAAGTATCTATGCTTTTATAGCATTTTCTTTGGCTACTTCTGTAGTGTACATAGTAAATGATATTAAAGATAAGGATAAGGATAAAAAACACCCAATTAAAAAAAATAGGCCCTTAGCATCTGGTAAAATAGAAATAAAAAATGCAATCGTTTTTGCAATAATATTATTTTCTTTATCTCTTTTATTTCAATTTTTAGCTGTTTGTAAGATAACTCATATGAGTTATCTATATATACTAGTATATATAGTTATTAATATATTATATAGTTTTGGTTTAAAAGATATACCTTTATTAGATGTAGCTATATTAGCTCTTGGCTTTATTATTAGAGTATTGTATGGTGGAAGTATTATTAATGTAGAAATTTCAAGTTGGCTTTATTTAACTGTTATGTCACTCGCTTTTTATCTTGGTTTTGGTAAGAGAAGAAATGAATTTATTAAAAGTGGAAATAAATCCAGGAAAGTTCTTAATTATTATAATGAAAGTTTTTTGGATAAAAGTATGTACATGTGTTTAGCTATATCAGTTGTTTTTTATTCATTATGGACAATTGATATTACTACAACTAGCAAATATTTAATATGGACAATTCCTTTAGTGATTTTGATTATGTTAAAATACTGTATGATAGTAGAAAATGATAGTTTTGGTGATCCTGTTGATGTGGTAACATCCGATAAAATATTATTAGGTATGATTTTTATTTATGGATTAATTTTAATGGGGTTAATTTATTTGTCTTAATTATTTTGTATTTAATGGAGGTTTAATTGTGAAAAAGTTAATTAAGCCATTACTATTTATTATTATTTTTGTAATTTTATTTAATGGTGTTTCAAGAATATTATGGGGAGTTTTTACGCCTATTTCTTTATTTTATAAAGAGCCAAAAAATTCTCTTGATGTAGTATATTTAGGTCCCAGTAATGTTTATGATCATTTTAATACTGTCTTAGCTTACAATGAATATGGTTTTACAACGGTCATGTTAACTGCTGGATCCCAACCATTTTCAATGATTAAGAATTTAATAAAAGAATCAGAAAAATATCAAAGGCCTAAAGTTTATATTATTGATGTTGGAATGATTGCAATTGATGTAAAAGATATAGAATTGGAAATGGGAAGACTAACAATGGATTCCATGAAATTTTCTTTAAATAGAAAGGATGTAATCGATAAGTTTTTAAAATATAAAAATGTTACCAAGCAAGATTATATAAATTATTATTTTAGTTTTTTCTTATATCATAATAATTGGAAAACGATAAAATCTAAAAATTTTGTAGGAGATTCTGATTTATATAAAGGATTTAATTTAACTTTAACAACTGCCCAAGTAATTTCTCAAGAAAGTTACAAATGGTTAAATAAAAGAAGTAATTTGCCAAAAGATATGAGTAAGGAATTAACTGAGTTAATTGATTATATAAAAGAACAAAAATTAAATGTAGTATTTGTTATACCTAATAGATATTATAATGAAAAACTTAATATGTTAATGAATGATGTTATATCCATTATTGAAGCAAATAAATTAAAAATTATAAATTTCAATACTTTAAAAAATTTCAAAATAGATTATAAAACTGATTTTTGTGATTCAGCACATCTAAATGTTTATGGAGCAACAAAATATACACTTTATTTTGGTAAATATTTAAAAGAACAATATCACCTTCCTGATCATCGGTATGACGAATTTTATAAATCTTGGGATAAGGAGTTTAATAGGTTTAAAACAAATTTTAGTGATACAACTAAAAAATCTTTTGATGAATACTTAAAAAGCCTTAATTCTAACTTTTCTTTATAGTAAAACTACGATATAATTATTAAGGAGTGTAAATGTTTTATGAAAAAGATAAAAATAAAAAAGAAATATTTAATCGGAGCAATTATTGTAGCTATCCTATTTTTAATAGCTATTACTTTATCAATATTTTTTATCTTAAAAGATAAACCTGATATAAAAAAGAAAACTGATAAAGAGAAACCAGATGTTGTTGAAAAAGTTGATATTGTCGATTTGAATTCTAATTCAAGGCCTTATGCTGTTATGATTAATAACCATCCTGATGCTAGGGCTCATCATGCTGGATTACAAGATGCCTACATGATATATGAATTTATCGTTGAAGGTGGTTTAACTAGATATTTAGCATTATTTAAAGATCAACAAACTGAAAAAATTGGCTCAGTCCGAAGTTCAAGACATTATTTCTTAGACTACGCTTTAGAAAATGATGCCATTTATGTCCATTGGGGTTGGAGTCCTCAAGCGCAAAGTGATATTAGTACTTTAAAAATAAATAATATTAATGGTCTTGCTTATGAAGGAATATATTTCTATCGTGATAAATCTCTTAATGTTGCTCTAGAACATACAGGATTTACCACAATGGAAATGTTGAAGAATGCAACCCAAAAGTTAAAATATCGTGAAACAACAGATAAAGGTGTTCTTTTAAATTATATTCCAAAAGATAATGAGTTACAAAATAAAGAAAATGCCACCGTAGCGAATGAAGTAACAATAAAATATTCTAATGCTGTTACAACATCTTATACATATGATGAAGCTACTAAAACATATAAAAGATTTGTTAATGGTAAAGAACATGTTGATGATATAACTAAAGAACAATATACTACGAAAAATATAATAGCATATTCTATTTACAATAGTACTATATCTGGAGACGATAAAGGTAGACAAAACTTTGACAACATAGGTAGTGGTGATGGAGTGTATATAACTAATGGTTATAGTATTCCAATTAAATGGAGTAAAGCTAAAAGAGAAGAAAAAACTAAATATACTTATTTAGATGGTACAGAATTAGAAGTTTCTGATGGTAATACTTATATTCAAGTATATCCAAAGACTGGATCAATTACCATTAAATAAACTTGAGTTAAAAAGTTTTTAACTTAAAGAATTACTTAAGCATATACTTTTAATAGAGGTGTTATATGAATTTAAGCGATTCTTTTTTTAATAAAGTGGAAAAGAAAACAAAAGTTGATAAAGAAACTATAGTAGGCCTAGCCGAAAAGCTTCAAAAGGGAAATATGAAAGATGAGGGTACTTTACGAGAAGTAATTGATACTTTATGTAAAATGACTGGTAAAAAAATTTCTAAAGAACAAAGTGATAAAATTATATCAAAAGTTGTGGATGGCAATGTCCCTAAAAATATAGATAAAATGTTTTAAATCATACATGCAAAAATATTGCATTAATATAATTTTTATGATAATATTTTTATAGAATAAAGAGGTGTCCTTATGGAGGAATTTTTAAATAAATTATATAATTATGAATATTTCGGCACTTACTTAATGATTTCGATTATAGTATTGTTAATTTTATTTATAGTTATTTTATTTTTGGGTAAAAAGGATAAAACAAAGCGGGAAATCGAAGCCACTAAGAAATTACAACAAATAAATAATGATGCTTTTAAAGAGGATAGTGTTAGCGCTCCTTTAGAAGCGAATCCAGTAAATGAAACAGAAGCGCAAAAATTAGAAAACGATACTATTATTGTACCAAGCATAGATGAGATACCAACTATAAATAATTTAGCTGAAAATACTACGGAAATGAATGAAATTCCTGATCCAATATTGCCATCAGCAGAACCTATACCAGAAGTAAATAATAATATTAATAATAATAATGAATTTTTGGCAAACCAAGAAATGTTAAATTTAAATTTAGAAAATAATAATGCACCGATAAATATGGAATTACCAAAAGAAAGTGGAATTATTGAAGAAAATAAAGAAATTGAAATACCAGTTACGGAACCAACCATTAATATAGAGCCAACTATTGAACCGCAAAATAACATAGATATTACCCCAGTAAGTGAGCCAATTTTTGCTAAAGAAGAAGAAAAACCATTAGTATTTAATAATGATACTAATGAAGTAACTGATACAATAACTTTTGATGAAGTTAGTATTCCTGAAATAGATTTTGGAAAGCCAGAGCCTACTATTATACCAGAAGTAGAAGTACCTACGTATAGTTTTGAACAATTGGAAAGAGAGCCAGAAAATAAAGAGGTTACGCCAATCTCTAAAGGCCCAGAGATATTTAGCTCTGTATATGTTCCCGAAAAAGAAGAATCAAGTTCTGAATCAAAAGCTCAAAGTACAATCATTAAAGATGATGATATTGAAATAGAATTACCGGCATTGAAAAAAGAGGTAAATGAAGAAAAAAAAGAAGAACCTCAAATTGAAACTCCTGAGGTGGAAAAACCTATTTTGACTGATTATAAATTAGATGAATTAGCCGGAGAAACATATACTATTGATAAATAAAGCTTTACTATTTAAGTAAAGTTTTTTTTATTTATAGAAATAAATTTAACGTTTTCAATATTGTAAAATATTGTCTAAGTTTGGTTGAACCCTTTATTTTCTTATGTTACAATTATTATGGTGAATAGATATGACAAAATATGATGCATCATCCATAAAAATATTAGAAGGATTAGAGGCAGTTCGAAAAAGACCAGGAATGTATATAGGAAGTACTGATAAAAGAGGACTTCATCATTTAGTTTGGGAAATTGTCGATAATTCTATTGATGAAATTATAAATGGTTATGGTAATTATATAAAGATAGTTATGCATAAAGATGGTAGTATAACAATTGCGGATAATGGTCGAGGAGTTCCTATTGGAATGCATGAAAGTGGCAAAACAACTCCGGAAGTTATTTATACTGTTTTACATGCCGGCGGTAAATTTGAAGAAGGAAACTATAAAGTTAGTGGTGGTCTTCATGGCGTTGGCGCATCGGTTGTTAATGCTTTGAGTAGTAAAATGGATGTTATAATTTACACGGATGGAGTTATTTCTAACATACGTTTTAAAGATGGAGGTAAGTTAGATTCGCCCTTAAAAAAAGTAGGAGAAACAAACAAAACTGGAACTGTAGTAACTTTTTGGCCAGATTATGAAATATTTAAAAATTGTAATTTTTCTTATACAACTATTTGTGAAAGAATGCAAGAAAGTGCCTTTTTAATTCCTAATTTAACCATTGAAGTAATAGATGAAGAAACATCACGTTTTGCTAAGTATCATTATGAAGAAGGATTAACTAATTTTATTGAATATATAAATGAAGATAAGAATACTTTACATAAAGTTTTAAATTTTACCGGTAATAAAAATAATATTGAAGTTAATATTGCTATGCAATATACAGATACTTATAATGAAAATATTTTATCTTTTGTGAATAATGTTAAAACAACTGATGGAGGAACACATGAGGTGGGCTTTAAAACGGGAATAACTAAAGCGTTTAATGATTATGTGAAAGCCAACAATTTACTTAAAGGTAAAGACAATACTTTTGATGGTAGTGATGTAAGAGAAGGGCTAAGTGTTGTTATTAATCTAAAGATTCCGGAAAATCTCTTACAATTTGAAGGGCAAACAAAAGGAAAATTAGGTACTCCAGAAGCAAGAAGTATAACTGAAAGTATAACTTATGAGAATATTAAATTCTTTTTAGAAGAAAATAAAGAAATTGCTCTTAATATAGTAGAAAAAGCATCCAAAAGTAAAATTGCAAGGGAAGCGGCAAGAAAAGCAAGAGAAGATGCTCGCAATGGTAAAGGTAAAAATAAGATTGAAAAAAACTTATCAGGGAAATTAGCTCCTGCCACTAGTAAAAATGCTAAAATAAACGAACTTTTCCTAGTAGAAGGAGATTCTGCCGGAGGTTCAGCTAAAAGTGGTAGGGATCGAAAATTTCAAGCTATTTTACCTTTGCGTGGAAAAGTTATTAATGCTGAAAAGACCAGTGTCCAAGAAATATTGAAAAATGAAGAAATTAATACTATTATTCATACAATTGGGGCGGGATTAGGTAGTGATTTTGTAGTAGAAGATTCCAATTATGATAAAATAATCATTATGACTGATGCCGATGTGGATGGTTCTCATATCCAAATATTACTTTTAACTTTTTTCTATCGTTTTATGCGGCCATTAATTGAAGCCGGCAAAGTTTACGTAGCTAAGCCACCATTATATAAAATAGATTATGGTAAAAAACATTTTTACGCTTATTCTGATGAGGAAAGATTTAAAATAGTAGCAGAAAATCCTGGTAAACCCGATATTTCTAGGAATAAAGGTTTGGGAGAAATGAATCCTGATGAATTATGGGATACTACTATGAATCCTAACACCCGAACTTTAATGCGGGTTAATATTTATGATGCTGCTTTAGCAGAAAAAAGGGTAAATATTTTAATGGGAGATAAAGTTGAACCTCGAAAAGAATGGATAGAAGAAAATATTATTTTCACTATGGAAGATAATTATCGAGTAGAAGGCTAAGTGAGGAATTATGCAAGAAATTTTAAAAAAAATAGAGGATTATGCTCTTGAAGAAATAATGGAAAAAAGCTTTGCTTCTTATGCCAAAGAAATTATTCAAGATAGAGCTATTCCGGATGTTCGCGATGGTCTTAAACCAGTTCAAAGAAGAATTTTATACGCAATGTTTAACGCTGGTAATACCTATGATAAAAAATATCTAAAAAGTGCTGCTACGGTTGGTGATGTTTTGGGTAAATATCATCCTCATGGTGATTCATCAGTTTATGATGCTATGGTAAGAATGAGTCAATGGTGGAAACAAAATGCCATTTTAATTGATATGAAAGGTAATAATGGTTCAATGGATGGTGACAGTGCGGCTGCTTATCGTTATACAGAAGCCCGTCTTGCTAAAATAAGTAATGAACTATTAAACGATTTAGAAAAAGATACAGTTGAATGGGCGCCTAATTTTGATGATCGACTACTAGAACCGACGGTATTGCCTGCTAAATATCCAAATTTATTAGTAAATGGAACCATGGGAATAAGTGCTGGTTATGCTACCAATATTCCCCCTCATAATTTAGGCGAAATAATAGATGCTACCATAAAGAGAATTGATTCTCCCAATTGTTATCTTGACTCTATATTAGAGATTGTTAAAGGTCCGGATTTTCCTACTGGGGGGATAGTTGAAGGAAAAGATGGAATTAGAGAAGCCTTTAAAACGGGAAAAGGCAAAGTTATTGTTCGCTCTAAATATTCAGTAGTAAAAGAAAAAGGCAAAGAAAAAATTGTTATTACTGAGATCCCTTTTGATGTTAATAAAGCATTATTAGTTAATAAAATAGATGCTATTAGAATTGATAAAAAAATTGAAGGTATGGCAGAAGTTCGCGATGAATCAGATAGAGAAGGATTAAGAATTGTTATTGATTTAAAAGCTGGGGCTAATAGAGAATTAATTTTAAATTATTTATTAAAAAACACCGATCTCCAAATATCTTATAACTATAATATGGTTGCCATTGTGAATAGAGCGCCTAAAACTTTAGGAATATTACCAATTTTAGATGCTTATATTGCTCATCAAAAAGAAGTTATAACTAGAAGAACTCAATTTGATTTAAAAGTTAAAGAGAAAAGATTGCATATAGTTGAAGGTTTAATTAAATGTATTTCTATTTTAGATGAAGTTATTAAAGTAATTAGAGCAAGTAAAAATAAAGGTGATGCTAAAAATAATTTAGTCGACCAATTTGCTTTTACATTAGAACAAGCGGAAGCAATAGTAACATTACAATTATATAGACTTACAAATACTGATGTGGTTGCTCTAGAAGAAGAAATGGAAAATTTAAAAAAATTAATTGAAGGATTAAAAGCTATTTTAAGTGATGAAGAAGCTTTGAAATATGTAATGAAAAAAGAATTAAAAATTATCAAAAAAGAGTATGCTACGCCAAGAAAAACAGAAATAGTGGATGAAATAACAGAAATTAAATTGGATTTAACCAAAATGATTCCTAAGGAAAAAGTTAATGTTGTTGTAAGTAATGAAGGCTATTTAAAAAGAGTATCAAATAAATCTTATAGTTCATCGGATGGCGAAACTCTATTGAAACCGGGCGATTATATTACGAATTTATTTGAAACAACTACTTTAGATAATTTAATATTATTTACTAATTTAGGTAATTACCTATTTATTCCTGTTTATAAAATATTTGAAGCGAAATGGAAAGACCTTGGTAAACATGTTAGTAATCTTATTCCTTTGCAAGAATCTGAAAAAATAATAGCTTCTTTTATTCTCGAAGACGATAAATCCGTTACGTTATTTACAAAGAAGGGTATTACTAAACAAATAAACATGAAAGATTTAATTGTTACAAGAGCAAACAAAACTTTAACTGCTATTAAATTAAAAGAAAATGATGAATTAGTAAGCGTATCTCTTTCTGGTAATGAAGTTATTCTAGTAACTAAAGCAGGATATTTCTTAAGATACCAAAATAGTGAAATTCCTGTAGTAGGGCCAAAAGCAAGTGGAGTTAAGGGAATTAATTTAAAAGATGACGATTTAGTATATGGTTCGGCTTTTGACAATACGATAGAATATTTAAATATTTTTACGAACCATAAGACTGCTAAAAGAATTAAAATAAGTGATTTAAAAGAATTAAGCCGGGGTAAAAAAGGAACGATGTTATTAAAGAAAAACAAAACAGTTGCCTATAATGTTATCAATGCTTATTTAACTAATTCTAAAGATATAATTATTATTAAAAGTGATAATGAAATAAAAGAATTAAAAAATAGCGAAATACCAATAATGGATTTATTAAGTAATGGTAGTAATTTAACAAAAGGTTACGTAGATAAATTCGATATTAAATATACTCTAAAAAAGATTTTAAAAAAAGAAAATGAAGAGGAAAAAGGAGCAATAGAAGAAGAGGAACAAATTTCTTTTGCGGATTTTACTAAAGACTTTAAAATATAATAAAAACACCTAGTTATACATAATATATACTAGGTGATTTTTTTATGAATAAAAAAGAAGAGTTTAAAGAATTTATGCGTAATAAACCAGAGTTAGTTGAATATATAAAAAATAAAGAAATGACTTTGCAATCTTTTTACGAAATATATGATGTTTATGGTAATGACGAAAGTGTTTGGGAAAAATATGAAAGATCTCCCAAAAATGTTAGTGGTCTAAATCCCAGTAAAATTACCGATATTATGAAAAATATTAATTTAGATGAAATTCAAAAACATATCAATACCGCCCAAAAAGCTTTAGGAGTGGTAGAAGATTTAACCGCTAAAGGAACTTCTACTCCTACTAATATTGCCAAAGGGCCTTTAACATCTCGCCCCTTAAATAAATTTTTTGAGGATTAAGATGGAATATTATTTACAACAAAAATTAATAGAAGATAAAAAATTTCGCAAATATTTTGAAGAAAATACCAATTATGTTAAATATTTAAATCGTAATCCCGAATATCAAAAACAATTTATGAAAGAAATGAAAGAACTATATAAAGAAAGAACAACAGATAAATTAAATGATGCTATTAATACTATTGAAATAGTTAGTTCAATTTTAGATACTTTAAAATAAAAATTACAATCATTTAATTGTAATTTTTATTTTTTTATAAGATAATCATTAATTCCGTATTTTTCTTCTTTAGTATCAAAAAATAAGTCAGTTTTGGGCGGTTTATAAGTTAGAATTCCCATTAAAATATAAACTATTATGATAAAAATACCGGCCATTATTTTTTGATAATTAATAGGATTTAAATTGAGAATTTTAGCACCTAAATAGTTAACTACTAAAATAGTTATAAATAATATTAAAAATGTTACTAACATATTTTCGCCAAAATTATAGTAAAAAGGTAAAAACATAATTAAATAGATAGGAATACTAATAAGGGCCTTGCCAAATGTGGTTAAAAGGAAATTATGGTGAATAATATTAAATTTTTTAAGCAGAAAATATTCTAAAATTCCGTACATAAGAATAGTCGTATATAACATTTTCATGTGTTCCCAAATACTTTCATTGACGGGAAAGAAAATAGAAAAGATAGGATTAGGAAACCATGTATATAAAAAATGGGTTAAAAAACAAAGTAAAAAGGTACCAATAGTATTTATAAGTATCATTTTTTTCAGACTCATTTTAATCACCTATTATAAGTATAGATAAAATAGTGTAAAATATACTTTTTGTGTTATAATTTTTTAGGGAAGGGCTATTATGGAAAAATATCAAGAAATAGAAAGAAGTATAATTAAAAAATTTCGTAAGGAAATTTGGAGTAGGTTTACTAAAGCCGTAAAAGATTATCATTTAATTTGCGATAATGACAATATTATGGTATGCATAAGTGGAGGAAAAGATTCTTTTTTGCTGGCTAAATGTTTAGAAGAATTAAAACGCCATGGAAAAATAAATTTTAATATTCACTATGTTAATATGAATCCGGGTTATAATGAAATAAATTTTGCTAAAGTAATTAGTAATGCCAAATTATTAAATATTCCTTTAGAGGTTTTTCCTAGTGAAATATTTTCCGTTGCCTATAAATTAAATCCTGCTAATCCATGTTATTTGTGTGCTCGTATGCGAAGAGGCCATTTATATAATAAAGCCCAAGAATTGGGATGCAATAAAATTGCTTTAGGCCATCATTTTGATGATGTAATAGAAACTACTCTTTTATCGATGTTTTACGGAGCTGAAGTAAAAACGATGTTGCCTAAATTAAAAAGTGATAATTTTGCTGGTTTAGAGTTAATTAGGCCTCTATACTTAGTTAAAGAAGATTCAATTCGAGCGTGGGCCAATTATAATAATTTAAAATTTATTAATTGTGCATGTCCCCTAACTTCTAATTGTGTAATAGATACTAAAAGTACAGAAGATAGTAGTGAGATAGGACGAAGAGAAGCCATGAAAAGATTAATTAGAAAATTGAGAAATGAAAATAAGGGAATTGATAACAACATATTTACAGCCCTAAACAATATTAATTTAAATTGCGTTTTAGGATACAAAAAAGATGGAAATTATACAAGCTTTTTAGATGAATATGATGAATAGTTAATTAATTTAAAATTTATGTGGTATAATCTATATGTAGGTGGTTTTTTATGTTAGAAATTACTAATTTAAATTTATATATAGACGATAAAGTATTATTTTCTAATTTAAATCTTACTATTAATAATGGAGAAATTCATGTATTAATGGGGAAAAATGGTATTGGCAAAAGTAGTATCGCCAAAACCATTATGGGAGATAAAAATTATAAAGTTGAAGGTAAAATTATTTATAATGGCCAAAATATTACCAATTTAAGTATTACAGAACGGGCTAAGGCAGGCATATATATTATAGGCCAAAATCCCATTCAAATAGAAGGAGTTACTAATGCCGAAATGTTAAGGGCAGTTTTGGCTGAAAAAACGGGAGAACAAGTTAATATCTTTGCTTTTAATAAAGAATTAGAAAAGATATGCAGTTCTTTAGAATTAGATAAAAGTTTCATTCATCGGGAAATAAATGTTGGCTGTTCGGGCGGAGAAAGAAAGAAAATTGAATTATTACATATGTGGATGTTAAAACCTCAATTTATAATTTTAGATGAAATAGATTCGGGATTAGATGTGGATGCTCTTAAAGTTGTCGCCAATTCGCTTAAAAAATATTATGATTTATATAAACCTTCTATGTTAATTATTACCCATTCTAATACCTTAATAAATGTTTTTGATAATTATTTTGTGCATTTAATTGCTAATAAACAAATTATTAAATCGGGAGATAAGAATTTAGCTACAGATATTTTAAACAAAGGATTTAAAGAAATTAGTGAAGAATCTAATACATTTGTTATAAGTGAGAATTAAGAATATGAATAAATTATTAGTGAGTGATATTATAGATATAAAAAAGGGAGAATATTATTTTAAATGTCAAACCAACGATTTAGTTATTAATGTAACTGATGTGGTAACTATTTATTTGTTTAATGAAAATTTGGCTAAATTAGATATTAATTTAAATAAAGGGAGTAGTTTAAAAATTTATTTATTTAATAATAGTATACAAAGTAATTTAGAGGTCAATATTAATCAAAGCGATGACTCTAAATTATATTATAATGCAGCATTTATAAATACTAGTGATGTTTTATATAAAATTAACAATTATATTAAAGGGAATAATAATATCTCTAATATAAATATTAGAAATATAAGTAATAGTGGTAATAGTAGAATAATAATTAATGTTGATGTTTTAAGTAATACTAAAGATAATATCGCGTTAGAAGATTTAAAAGGAATAAATAATGGTGGCACCGTTCATATTGAACCAAATATTATCGTTTTAAGTAATGAAGTAATGGCGAATCATTTAACTACTATAGGTAGTGTAGATAAAAATGCCTTAGAATATCTAATGAGTAAAGGGTTAGAATATGAAGGGGCAAAGGAAATATTATTAAAAGGTTTTATCTATAGCAATATGGATAATAAAATAGGAGAAAATTTTGGAGGTGATTAAATGCATAGAGAAGACTTTCCAATGTTAAAAAATGACATAATTTATTTGGATAATGGAGCTACTAGTTTAAAACCTCAATGTGTAATTGCTAAACAGGTTGATTATTATGAAAATTATAGTGCTAATGCTCATCGAGGCGATTACGATATATCATACAAAGTTGATATGGAATATGAAAATACAAGAGATTTAGTTAGAGATTTTATTGGGGCTAAAAGAAAAGAAGAAATTGTTTTTACTAGTGGTACTACTGATAGTATGAATTTAATAGTAACGGGATTTTTTAGTAATATATTAGAGCCGGGGGATGAAATATTATTAACCAAAATGGAGCATGCTTCTAATATAATGCCATGGTTTCGAATTGCTGGCCAAACAGGAGCTGTTATTAAATACATTCCCTTAGATGAAAATTATTTTGTGACTTTAGATAATGTAAAAAAAAGTATAACTCCTAATACTAAAGTTATTAGTTTAGCAGAAATTACGAATGTTATTGGTGATAAAAGGCCAATAAAAGAAATTACTGAGTATGCACATGAACGAGATATATTTGTGGTTGTAGATGGGGCTCAAAGCGTTCCCCATAAAAAAATTGATGTTAGTGAAACGGATATTGATTTTTTAGCTTTTTCGGCTCATAAAATGTTAGGACCAACTGGGGTTGGCGTATTATATGCTAAATATGAATTAATGCAAAATATAGAACCTGTTAATTTAGGTGGCGGAATGAATGAATCATTTGATAGCCCTGAAAAGATGGTTTTAAAAGAAGTTCCTACTCGTTTTGAAGCTGGTACCCCCAATATTGCTGGAGTTATTGGTTTAGGCGAAGCAATTAGATATTTAAATAAAATAGGAATGAATAATATTGAAAAATATGAAAAAAATTTACGTAATTATTTAATAGAAAAGTTAGTAGTAATTCCTCACATTGATATTTTAAATTTAGAAGCTGATTCTGGTATCATAACATTTAATGTAGAAGGATTATTTTCTGAAGATGTAGCTTATTTTTTAAATAAATATGGAATATGTGTTAGAGCGGGAAATCACTGTGCAAAACTAACTAAAGATGTTCTAGGAGTTACAAATTCTATTAGAGTTAGTCTTTATTTTTATAATACGGAAAGTGAAATAGATAGCTTGGTTGAATTATTAAAAGATAAAGATAAGATAATGAAAGAGATGTTATAAGAAGTAGAAATACTTCTTTTATTATTTTAATAATTATTGACAGAAAATTAAATATGCGCTAAATTAAAGAAAAACGAAAGAAAAGGGATGTTTCATGGATCAAGAAGTTAGACGTGAGTTAATTTTAGAGCATTTTCAAAATCCTTTAAATAAAGAAGAAATTAATGATGCAAGTTATAAAAAAATAAATACGAAAAATCCTAATTGTATTGATAATTTAGATATTAGTATTTTATTTACTGATAATGTTATCAAAGATATTAAATTTGTGGGTGAAGCTTGCGCTATATCAACGGCGTCTACCTCAATTATGATTAAAAATTTAATAGGAAAAACATTGAAAGAAGCAAAAGATTATATTAATAATTTTTATCACATGTGTAATGAGGAAGAATATGATGAAGAGGTATTAAATGAGGCTTTGGCCTTTCAAGATATTTATAAACAAAATAATCGTAAAAATTGCGCATTACTTCCTTATAAAGGAATATTAAAGGCTATAGAAGAATATGAAAATAAATAAATTGACTATTTTTTTAATTATAATTATTTTTATTTTAGGAGGATATATTGTTTATGATAAATTTTTCCAAAATAAAGATACTAACTTGGGAACTAATGAATTTTCAAATCAGATAAATGTTTTGGATGAAATAAAATTAGATTATTTAAATATCTATTTAACTGATGAAGGATATGCTTATTTAGTGCCAATTATTCCGACTGAAATAGATAAATTAGATATTGGTAATAATTTTAAAGAACGTTTAAATACTTTATATAATAGAGCATTTTACTATGATATATACATAAATAATTTTAAACTTAAAGGCTTTAGAATAAAATTAGATCAAGATATTATTAAAATAAGAAAAATAGAAACTGCCAATAATATTTATATAGTATTTATAAAAGCCAATAATACTTTAGGGATACTCAATTATAAAGAATATTATGACTTACTATATACAAATGTGACTGATAATTATAATGATTTAAAAAATGTCATTGATGTCAAAGATAATAAATTAATTTATTTAGATGGAACAGAAGCAAATTTACAAATAAAGGAGTAAAGAAATTTGCTTTTTTTATTATAATTAAATGATTTTTACATCCGGTAACAGATAGTTACCTTTTTGGGTAGCAAATTGGAATTTTTTATGATATACTTTTTAAGATAAAAGAGATGTATTATGAAAGATAAATATGAATTAAAAAAGCAAAGATTCCATAAAAATTTAATAATATTTTTATTATCTATATTAATTCTGGCAGTAATTCTAATGTTGATAAATTTAATTTGGATTCAAAATATTAATAAAGCTATTTATAATTTTTTGAATATTTTTATCTGTGTTCTTGCCATTATTAATTCTATAATTCTTTTAGTATTTTGTTTTTTTACCTTTGAAAATGAGAGTTAAATAAAATATAATAATATTTAGATTTCTTTATTGGAGGTTTTAAATATGATAAGAGGTATATTTAATGGATAGCGTAGCCAGATTTACAATGATAGATGAAAATTTTACTTGTGATGTATGTGGGCAAGAAGTTTCCAAATTAGAATACAGTGCTAGAGATCATTGTCCATATTGTTTGCATTCTAAGCATGTAGATATTAATCCTGGAGACAGGATGTGTGCTTGCTTAGGAGTTTTAAAACCAGTCGCTATTGAAAAAGGTAAAAAAGATAGATATAAAATAGTTTATCGTTGTGAAAAATGTGGAATGATTAAAAAGAATGTTGCTGCTAAAGATGATAATTTTGATAAAATAATAGAACTTATGGCTAATCCTTTAAAATATTAATTTACAAAAAAATGTAAAGTACAATTGACATATATGGAAAAATAAATTAATATAAAAATTAGTTAGAAGGTGAGAAATATCATGGCCAAAGATCAGTTATCAAAATATAGAGAAAATTTAAATAAATTCTCTGAAGATGCCCAAATAGAACAGGATTTGTATTTAAGAAAATTAGCTTTAGGAGAAATTCAAGGGCCTATGACAGGTTTTCCTTCTTTAGATAAAACATGGTTAAAATACTATTCTGAAGATCAAATTAAAAATAAAGCCCCTTATATGAATGTTGTTGATTTTATTGAATACCAAAATAAAGATAATTTAGATGGAATCGCAATAGATGGTTATGAAGGAATATATACTTATCGTGATTTATTTGCCATTAGAGATAAAGTCGCCAATTCTTTATATAAATTAGGAACAAGCAAAGGCAAAAAAGTTATGATGATGTTTCCTAATATTTCCTATGAAGATTTTGTCTTCTATGGAACTGCCAAAACTGGAGCAGCAATTTTTCCTTTAGTTCCAGAATATACTCCTAATCAAGTATGTGAGGCAATTAATGAAACCAATGCCGAGTTTTTCTTTATTTTTGATGCTTTATTAACTAAAGAAATGGAAGAATCAATTTATACTAAAACTAAATTGAAAAATATTATTGATGTCAGTTTTGCTCCTCTTCAAAATAGAGATGCCAGAACTTTAAGTTGGGAAGACTTTTTAAATATTGGAAAAGATTATGAAATGCCCAATATAAAAAGAAATCCGGAAGATTTATTATTTATTGCTAAAACAGGAGGAACCACTGGAAAAGCCAAAAGCGTAATGCTTAATGATACATCTTTTATAACTTTGGTTCATCAATATATTAATTCGGATTTACCTTATGATAAAGGTGACAGATGGCTAAGATTGTGGCCGATATTTTCCGCTACGGCAGCAGTTTCCAGTTTCTTTTTAGCTCATGCAGCTGGTATGCAAGAAGTTATCCGCTTTTTCCCTAAGTTTGAAGAGTTTGGGGATTTAGTATTAGAGACCAAATCTAATCATTTAATATTAATTCCTATGTTATTAGATGCCCTTGAAAAAAGTAATACTTTTGATAATCAAGATTTATCTTTCATAAAATCTGCTGGATGCGGGGGAATGCCTGTGACTAAGAATTTTGAAATAAAAGTTAAAAAATTCTTTGAAAAATATAATCTGCCAATTTTTTTAGGATATGGTTGGGGACAAACGGAACATGGTTCTAGTGCTGCCGGAAGAATGAATGAAGAAACCAATGTAATAGGAACGGTAGGAATTCCTTGGGTTAAAACTACAGTTTCAGTATTTAAACCTCAAACGGAAGAAGAATTATCTTTTGAAGAAGAAGGAGAATTGTGTATTAGTTCTAATTCCATTATGATGGGATATTATAATGATGAAGAATTAACAGGAAAAGTTAAATGGATCCATGGAGTACATGGAGTAGATGGGACCCATGGAGTACATGGCCGTGTTTGGCTTCATACAGGCGATTTAGGAGTGGTTCATAATAATGGTTTTGTCCAAGTAAACGGTCGTATAACAAGAAGTATTCTAACTTTTCCCACAAGTAAAGTTTATCCAACCGCTTTGGAAGATATTATCGCCAGTATACCAGGCGTTGAAAATGTTGCCGTTGTAGGAGCACCAGATCCTGAAAATGCTGGATTTGAAATTATTATTTGTTATTTAGTTGCCAGTCCTTTAGTTAATCCAGAAGAATTAAAAGAAAATATAGATAAATTTTTATCTTCTAAATTTCCTCCAAATGGTAGACCAGCTCATTATATAACAAGAGACTTCTTACCATTAACAAGTGTTGGAAAACCTGATGTAACTTTATTAGCAAATGAATATCAAACAAATAATGTTTTAAAACGAAAAAAAGATTAGCCATAAAAAGTGGCTTTTTTTTTAAATATAATATATAATGAAAATAGGTGGTAGTATGAGTGTAGAAACTTTAAAATATATTTCAATTACGGTAAGTATTGTGTGCTTTTTATTTTCCGGTATTTTAGCATCATTGTATTTTTCTAAAAAAAGAATTTATACTAAAGAAAATAGTGTTTACGACGCTTTAATTCTTAGTAATGTTTTTTGCTTATTATCAGAAATACTGTTTTATTTTTCCGGATTTGCAGGCAATTCTTTATATATTATTAGTTTTACCGAAAAATTATACTTTACATTTAATTGTATTTGGATGTATTTTCATACGATTTATATGATAGTAATTGCCCAAGAAGATAATTCCAAATTAAATAAAATTAATTTTAAAATAAAAAAATCCTTTGTTCTATTAAGTATATTATTTATCGCTTTTTTCATATTTGTATTACCAATTAAACATAGTTTTGAGGGGAATGTTTTAATTTCATCAAACGGCCCTTCTATGATATTTATGTTCATGGTTTCTATAATCTTAATATTACTAAACGTTATAATCATTGTAACTAAGAAAAAAAATATTGAAAGAACTAAATTTAAACCTTTAATTACTTTTGTAGTCCTAATATTAATAGAAATGATTTTAAGTATGGCTGGCTTTAAACTTTTACTATTTACTTTACCAATGACTCTTGTTACCTTTATAATGTACCATACTATTGAAAATCCTGACATTAAATTAGTTGAACAATTAAATATTGCGAAGAACCAAGCCGAAAAAGCTAATAATGCCAAAACGGAGTTCTTATCAAATATGAGTCATGAAATTAGAACCCCATTAAATGCAATTGATGGCTTTAGCCAACTTATTTTAGAAGAAGAAGATATCAAGATTATAAAAGATGAAGCCCGAGATATTATGATGGCTTCCCAAAATTTATTAGAAATAGTTAATGGTATTTTAGATATTTCTAAAATTGAAGCTAATAAATTAGAAATTGTCAAAGTAGAGTATGAACCTCGCAAAATATTTGATGAATTGGTTAAATTAACAAAAGCAAGAATCGGAGAAAGACCTTTAGAATTAAAAGTATCAATAGATAAAGATTTACCTGATTATTTAAATGGCGATTATGTAAGAATTAAACAAATCATTTTAAATTTGCTTACTAATGCGGTTAAATATACTAAAAAAGGTTTTATTGAATTTAATGTTAATTCGGTAAAAAAAGACAATATTTGTCGTTTAATTGTAAGTGTAAAAGATAGCGGTATAGGAATAAAAAAAGAAGATTTAGATAGATTATTTACTAAATTTGAAAGATTTGAAATTGAAAAAAATATGACTATTGAAGGAACCGGTTTAGGGCTTGCTATTACCAAAAAATTAGTTGATTTAATGGGTGGAAAAATAGTTGTTGATTCAGTCTATGGTAAAGGTTCGACTTTTACAGTAGGAATAGATCAAAGAATTGTTACTAAAGTAAAAGAGGCTAAAATAGAACCAAAAGATGAAACCAAAAAAATGAATATTAAAGGTAAAAAAGTATTAATAGTAGATGATAATTTAATTAATTTAAAAGTAGCTGCTAGATTGTTATCAACCTATAAATTAGAAACTGAAGAAGTAGCAAGTGGATTTGAATGTTTACAAAAAATTGAATTAGGGCAAAAATACGATTTAATATTAATGGACGATATGATGCCTAAAATGAGCGGAGTAGAGACCTTTAAAAAGTTACAAAAGATGGAAGGATTTAACATTCCAGTTATTGCCTTAACAGCTAATGCCATAGCCGGAATGAAAGAAAATTATTTAAAAGAAGGATTTAATGATTATATTTCCAAACCAATTGATAAAAAAGAACTAGAAAGAGTATTAAAAAAATATTTAAATACTAAATAAATATGTTATAATTACTATAGTAAGGAAGGTTATAGTATGAGGGATGTAAGTATTTTAACAGATAATGGGGTAGACTTAGATAGTGCACTAGAACTTCTTGGCGATTTATCATTTTATGATGAAACTTTAGAGTCATTTTTAGAAGAAAATAAAACAAGGATACCCAATATTGAAAAATATAAGAAAGAGCAAAATATGGCTGATTATGCAATTTTGGTTCATGCCCTAAAAAGTGATTCTAAATATTTAGGTTTTAAAGATTTAGCCGATATTGCTTATGCTCATGAACTAGCTAGTAAAGCTAATAATGTTGATGAAGTAAATAAATTATATGATAAATTAATTGAACAAGTAGAAAGATTTACAAGTTTAGCTAATAAATATTTAGGATAGGTGAATATGAAAAAGAAAATATTAGTTGCTGATGATTCTAAAATAATAAGTAATATTGTCAGCCGAGTTTTTAAAGATGAATATGAAGTTTTAGTGGCAGTTAATGGTAGAGAAGCCATTGATATAATTAAAAATAATGTGGATGATTCTATTTTAGGTGTACTTTTGGATTTAAATATGCCTGAAGTTGATGGCTTTGCAGTTTTAGATTATTTTAAAGAAAATGGTTTATTTAAACGCATACCAGTATGTATAATAACCGGTGATGTTCAAAAAGAAAGAATAGATAGAGCCTTTAATTATGATATCGTTGATGTTTTAGCTAAACCATTTACTTTTGAAAATGTTAGAGAAGAAATCGAAAAAATTGTAAATTTAAATTCTTTATAATAAAAATAGCATCTTAAAAGATGTTATTTTTATTTGAATGGAAAAAAAGAAGCAACTGGTTGCTTCTCATAAAATTAATTTTTTAATTAGTTGTATTTTGATTAGTATCAGTAGTATTAGTGGTATCAGTAGAAGAGTTTTGATTAGTATTATCTGGCTTATTGTTATCTTGATTATCTCGATCATTATCATTATTGGTATCTATTAAATCATTTACATTCGAATCGATTGTTTTGGCGTTAATAGTCAATCCTGAACTTTTATTGTTCTTAAAGATGGAATAACTTGATTTAACAATAAATTTATATTCTCCTCCAACTGATACATTATAAATAAAGGAATTACTACCTGTATAACCCAAATAAGTTTCAGTTCCATCCGAATTTTTTAAGTATACTTCATAACCTAATGTACCAATATTGGCATTATTATATTCAACTCTTTTATTAAAATATTTTTCCGCATAATTACTATAATATTTATTAAAATGTTCTGCTAAAGTAGTTAGATTAATAGCATCTGGAGTTTTTATTTCCTCCCATTTCAATGTTATAGTATTGTTATTATAAGTATATGTACCATTGGTTGGATTTTCTAATGTATCATATCTAGATGAAACTTCGGTTGGCTCAGCTCCCGCTACAAAATATTCAGTAGTACATTTATCAGCAGGAGTATAACTACTACATAATTGAGCAGGGAATGTTTCTAATTCAATATTTGCACTAGTAATAGTCTTAGGAACTTTAAATCTTTGATTCTTTTTATGAATACCAGACGCTAAACCATTCATAATTTTACTTCTAGCTGTAGAACCCATAGAACTTGTTATATATATTTTTTGAGAAGGATCAGTATCGTCCAAGCTTTCATATCCATACCATAAAGCTATTGAATAACTTGGAGAATAACTAACCATCCAGGCATCCATGATTGCTCCGCTTGGCAATTTATATTTATCTTTCGTATCTGAGTCTAAGTTAGTTGTACCAGTTTTGGCAGCAATATCTGTACCACTAACGCCAGTGCCTTTATATGCTCCCATTAGTATATTATTGATTAGGTATGATGTTGAATCATCTAATACTTTTTTCTTTTCATAATTATTAACTGTTTCTTCTTCAGTTTCATTATTAATAACTTTTGTATAACTATATGGCTCTATGTAATAGCCACCTCTTGCAAAGACACCATAAGCTGCCGATAATTGAAGAGGAGATACGCCATTGAATCCACCAATCGCTGCTGATTCAAATAAATCTTTTCCATAATCAATGCCTACGCTATGAACATAATCTTTAATTAAGTTAATATCTTTGGCCGCTACAGCTTTAAATGCTAATAGAGCCGGAATATTTCTTGAATCTTCAAGAGCATAACGCATTGTTATTAATCCTAAATGTTTATTATCATAGTTAGAAATACTAGTGCCATTAGAATATGATGTTGGTTCATCTAAAAACATAGCATAAGTACTTTTACTTATATTTTGAATATACATAGCATAATCCACAATTGGCTTAGCTGTTGATCCTGGTTGCCGATTAATTTTATAAGCAAAGTTCATTCCTTTAGCTTGGTAATTTCTTCCTCCCGATAGGGCAATAATTGATCCGTCTTCTGTTGAAGTAACGGCAATTCCTTCTTCTACGACATCATCAGTATATTTATAGAAATCACCATTTTCAGCTTTTTCTAAAACCTTTTGAACTTTTGGATCATAAGTTGTATAGATTTTATAAGATGTTTGATAAGGATCAATTCCTAAATCTTCCGAAACTTCTTGTAATACATAATCAATAAAGGCTTGATTACTATTAACTTGAAGACCAGTATTTTCTCTTTCTGTTAATAAACTAGAAATCGGTATTTTTAAAACTTCATCTTTTTGTTCTTCCGTTATATATCCGTGTCTTACCATTAGTTTTAAAACTGTATTTTGTCTTTTTCGCGCATTAGCTGGATAATTATAAGGATTATTAGTTCTAGTATTTTGAAACATTCCTACTAAAAGAGAAGCTTCCGCTAGATTTAAATCTTTAGATGATTTACCAAAGAAATAGAGACTAGCTTGTTCAATACCCCAAATACCATCACTAACATTAACATTACCATTACTAGCAAACCATTGAGAGTTAAAATAAAATTCAATAATTTCTTCTTTAGTATAATTAGCTTCTAATTTAAAAACAGACATATATATATCAGTAAATTTTCTAATTATTCCGCTAAGTCCCTCATCATCTTTATTAGTATAAGTATTTTTGATAACTTGCATGGAAATTGTTGATGCTCCTCCAGCATAGCCTTGACCTAAGAGTTGTAAAAATGAAGCTTTTAAAAATCTAAATAAGTCTAGACCATTATGTTGGAAAAAACGAGAATCTTCTGTAGCTATTAAAGCATCAATTAAAACGTCAGGAATTTCATCATAAGTTACGACTGTGCTATCTTTAGAACCAACTCTAGCTAGTTCATCACCATTTCGATCATATAAAATGGTGGGTTCTTTTTGATATAATTTACCTTTATCAAAATCTGGAGATGAAATTACAATATAGAGGGCAAATATAAGACCAATACTTATTATCCCAATTGCTCCTAATAAACAAATATTAAGAATTGATTTCCACATTTTTCTTTTATCTCTTTTGCCGTTTTTTTCGTTACTAATATTATTCTTTTTTAATTTAATTTTTTTCATTTTCAAAGCCTCCAATTAAATCTACATATTTTAAATAATTTAATCCTTTTGTATAATTATATTCTAATTCATAACCTTTTTCCTTAATAAAATTAAAAGGAATGCTTTTGCGATCGTGAGTGTCAATATATTCTATAAAATCCGGCCCATTTAATAAAAAGATTAAATTATTAATTCGAATAATTAAAAACACAATGCCATTATGTTTAATAACATTTCTAATATGTTTTATTTGATGTAAATGAACATTATTTAAAGGAAAAGAGGTTTTGGATTCAGTATTTTTAGCGTCAAATTCAATATATTTTCCTCTATAAAGTCCATTGTAATCTAAAGTTGATTGACTGGCAAAATATGCTTTTTCAATAATCTGTTTATTATTTTCATAATTGACTTTTACTACACCAATAGGAGTGGGCTTTTTATAAATTAAGGCAATGTCTTTTTCTAACAAGTATTCATTTGTATCATTTATTATGGCTTCTAAATCCATTCCCCGATTAGCATAGTTAATGTTTTTATGATATTCCTTGTTTATTTTGTTGGGATAATTCACACATTTCACCTAGCTATAATTATAGCAAAAATTATTGAATTTATAAAGATGTTAGATAGAAAAAAAACTTACTCTGTAAAGTAAGTATAATATTCATCAAAAGTGATGTTATTATCATGAATATAAGTCGCTACCTTTTTTCCGACATAACGAAAATGCCATGATTCATAATTATAGCCCGTAATATCTTCTTTACTTTCGGGATATCTTAAAATAAATCCATATTGATGGGCATTATCAATAAGCCATTTATAGGACTCAGAATTATGAAAATTATCTTGTGAATATCCTTTTTCAAAAATATCTAATGTATAACCCGTCTGATGCTCAGAATATCCAGGACGAGCCGCAATAGAATCGGCATAAACAGTGCCATAATTTTTTTTATAATTATTATATATTTTTTCTTGTTCTTTAAAAGTTCTATAAGAGGAATTAACCATGAGATAATAACCTTGTTCATGGGCTTGGGTCCACATATTTAAAAAGGCATTATATGTTTCTTCGGTCGCTTGTTGAGAACCATAATCTCCCCATGCATAAGTAGGAGGAATAATTATTAAATTTTCTGGTTGGTATGATTCGTCTAAATAGTGATATTTATTAACTAGCATTAGTTCTTTTTTAGAAGTATCAGTAGCCATTGAGTTAGAGTAATATTCGGAATTAGTATGAGTATTAACTTTTTCCACGATTAAATTAAGATTTTCTGTATTATTTTCTTTTTGATAATTTAAATAATCATAAAAATTGCGATAGATAAAATATTTTTCTTGTGCTAAATTTAAAAAAATATTATTTTTCTCTTGTTTTAAAATATAATTTATTTCTTCATTTTGATAAGTATTTTCGATAGTAGCAATTTCATTTTTATTATAACCTAGCTGAGTTAATTTATAAGTAAATGTTTTTTTATATTCTTTCTGTTTTTTAATATTTATAAAAGAGAATAGACTAATTCCGCTAATTAATAATATAATTCCCAATTTAAAAATTATTTTAAAATAATGTTTGTTTAATTTAATTTTTTTCAATTTATTCACCTTGTTATTAATTAATTTAAACAAATTTAAAATAAGTATACTTTTTTAATTATTAAATTTTATATGAAAGATTAAATTTTAAATCCATTTCATAATAAATACCAAATATAAAAAAACGACCTTTGCAAGTCGTTTCTATGTTTACGAATTACCAAGTTTATTTACATAGAGTATCCTAAATAAAGAAGTACGATAACTTTATTTTAATAATTTTCTTTGTTTTTCTTGTTCGTATAAATATTCTTCTATACATATTTGATGATAGTCGGGATTGTAATTTTGTAAATTTTTGAAAAAATCCATCATAAGAGCATTGAAAGGTTTATATCTACTACGAGAATTTCGAATTCTAATACTTCTTAAATTGGGAAAAGTATTTTCATAATAAGTAAATCTTAATTTATAATATTCGCCTTCATTACTAATTGTCATTGCATCAGCATTTCTATAATCAAAAGAGATACTATCATCACTAATCCAAATAATTTTTCCGTCGTTAAAAATCTTTTTATATAGTTCGCTATTTTTTAAATTTTGGTTTGCTTCGGCAATTCGTGTATATAATCTTCTTTTTTCAAACATATCACTACATTGTGACAATTCGTAGTCACTTACTTGAAATACATCTCCCTTTTTAAATGATTCATATAATGCATCAAATAAATTATAAATAATCATATTTTCTTTTGTTATAAAAAAATCAGTTTCTTGATTTCTATCAAACGAAGTAAAATATAAATCACCATTATCGCAATATATTATTCCTAATTTTTTATTGCCATCTATTAAATAATAATTATAAAATTCACTATCACTTATACTATTTCTTAAAATTTTCAATATCATCACCTTCTTATTGTTTTTGACAATGCAAAGGTGTTTTCTAAATCGGCAAAATTTAATATAAAAGTATTGCGTCAAGAACAAATGTTTGATATAATTTTTGTAGGGAAACTTAATTGTTGAGTGCTTGCCAACTTTCTTTTGGAAAGGAGGCTTGATATTATGAAGAAAAAAGATTTATTAATCGCATTTCTAATACTAATTATCATTTTATTAATAGTCTCTGTAATGATTCTATGTATAAAGAAATAGCACTCAATCTAGCATAGATTAAGTGCTTCACCAAATTTAGGTAAGTACTCAACTCGCGAGGTTAAGTAATCCCTTTTTATTTTATGCAAGTTTCCTTGACAAATACATAGTAACATAAAAACGGCTTTTTTTCAAGTCGTTTTACTATCACTCGGGAAGTCCGAGTTTAATATCAGCAATGGTGCCTTAAAAAAAGAAGTATAACACCTTTAATATCTGGAATTTCGTAATAGTAAGAACTATCTTTTTCTTCATAATCCTTTTTTACAACAAATCTTCCGTCTTTCATTATATAGAAAGCGTTATTTTTAAAGTGCTTTCATATTTGTGCAATATTTAAATCTTATATGCTTCTTCTTTAAAATTATTTATAATTATTCCCCTTTAAGTATATTGAACGACAATATGCAAGTGTGTTTTCTAAATCAGAAAAATTTAATATAAAAGTATTGTGCCATGAACAAATGTTCTATATAATTGTTTTAGGAACATTTAATAGTTGGGTGATTGCCAAACTTCATAAAGAAGGGAGGCGATAGCATGAACAAGAAGGATTTTTTTATTCTATCTTTAGTAATTCTTATCTTACTATTAGTATTATTACTATTTATAGTTTTAATATAAAAAGAAAATCACCCAACTCAACTGCTTTGAATTAGGTGAAAACCAATCTTTTGGCAACACTCAACATTAGCATATTGAATGTTCCTTTTTTATTTTATGCAAATTCCTTTGACAAATACATAATAACATAAAAACGTACTTTTATCAAGTACGTTCTCTATTTCTACTCGGAAGTCCGAGTTTGGTATCTATCTGGTGCGAATAACGTAGTAATCTACAACTTTTCTCAATAACATTTAACTTGATATATATAATATCAATCGCTGTATACATAATACCACAAAATTTAATAAAGCTCAAATGAAAAGTTAAATTTCAGAAAATAGAATTAAATAGAGTTTGTAAGACTAAATTGGTAGAAATAGTAA
>CANRDE010000009.1 GCA_947629325.1 uncultured Bacilli bacterium | reverse complement strand
CAAAAGAAAGTTTGACAAATTTTTTCCTTATGTTAAAATCTTAATAAATGGTGCGCTTGAAATTACAATTAAAAAAAGAAGGCAGTGCCTTCTTTTTAACATTATATTAAGAATATTACGAAAGAAATTCCAAAAAATAATAAACCCAAAATATAAGTCATTCTAGTTATAAATAATTCTGCTCCTCTTTCTTTCATGTTTTGAAACAATTCTTGATTGCCTCCGGTTATAATGCCACCAGAATCAGTAGCTTTATTTCCTTGCAACAATACTATAGCGATTAGCAAAATTGATATAATTAATAATATATTTTCTAACATATTATTCATCCTTTCCTTGAATTGCCTTTTCAAGCTCTTCTTTTGTCATTTTTGTATATCCTTTAATTTTTAATTCTTTTGCTTTTTCTTTTAAATCATCAATGGTTTCAACAGATTCTGGTTCCTCTTCTTTAATATCAAAGTTGATATCACCATTTTCAACAATGTATTCAATTTGCTCTTTAGTTAAAGTTTCATATTTCATTAAAGCTTCACTTAATAACATAATTAGAGCTTCATTATTTTTAATTATTTCTTTTGCTTTTTCATAACACTCTTCAATTATTTTTCTAGTTTCTCTATCTATTTCAAGCGCTACTTGATCACTAAAGTTTTTAGCTTTACCATAATCTCTTCCTAAGAAAACACTACCTTGTTGTTCTTCATATTGCATTGGTCCAAGATCACTCATTCCATATTCAGTAACCATGCTCCGGGCAATATTTGTAGCTTTTTTAAAGTCATCGCTCGCACCAGTAGAAATTTCTTTTAAGAATATCTCTTCACTAACTCTTCCCCCTAGTAACCCCGTAATTTGTGCTAATAATTCTTTTTTAGTTGCTACCATCATTTTTTCTTCTTTTGGTAACATCATTGTATAGCCACCAGCCATTCCTCTTGGAATGATTGTGATTTTATGAACTTCATTAGCGTCTTCTAATTTAATACCAATAACAGCATGGCCCGCTTCATGAATAGAGACTAATTTCTTTTCTTTTTCTGTTATTTGTCTAGATGTTTTAGCAGGGCCCATTAAAACTCTATCCGTAGCTTCATCTATTTCATTCATTGATATCGCCGGTTTATTACGACGTACTGCAAGCAAAGCAGCTTCATTAAGTAAATTTTCCAAGTCGGCTCCACTAAATCCAGGAGTTCTTAAACTTAAATTTTTAATATTAACTGATTTATCTAAAATTTTATTTTTGGCATGAACCTTTAAAATTTGCTCACGGGCTTTGGCATCAGGTAAATTTATAGTTACTTGTCTATCAAAACGACCAGGACGAAGTAAAGCTGGGTCAAGAACATCAGGTCTGTTTGTAGCAGCAATAATGATGATTCCTTCGTTTTCGCCAAAACCATCCATTTCTGTTAATAATTGATTTAATGTTTGCTCACGTTCATCATGACCGCCACCTAAACCAGTTCCTCTTTGTCTACCAACAGCATCTATTTCATCAATAAATATTAGACAAGGAGCACTTCTTTTGGCTTCTTTAAACATATCACGAACACGTGATGCTCCAACACCAACAAACAATTCTACAAAGTCTGATCCACTTATGTAAAAGAAAGGAACATTGGCTTCGCCAGCTACCGCTTTAGCAAGTAATGTTTTACCTGTTCCAGGAGGGCCTACTAATAAAACACCTTTTGGTATTCTAGCTCCTAATTTTTGAAATTTTTTCGGATTTTTTAAAAAATCTATTAATTCTTCAACTTCTTGTTTTTCTTCAGTCAACCCAGCCACATCTTTAAAGCTTTTTTTATCTGAATCGTTACTAAGTCTAGCTCTACTTCTGCCGAAATCAACAGAATTTTTATTTGACATAGCTAATTTTTTAATAAGTACATAACCTAGTACTACCATTAAAACAAAAGGCAAAACATTAACAACTATATATAAGAATGTACTACTTCCAGGATCACTTTTAGTATCATATTCTTTAATATTGTTTTTTTCTACATATTGAGAAATTGTTTCAACTTCTGATTCTATTAACTTAGTTTTGAAACTTTCTCCTTCTTTATATCCTTTTAGTTTACCTTCAACATAGTAAACAGATTCCCCACTATTTGGAGTTATAGTAATTTCTGTAACATTATCTTTCTTAATTTCTTGTAACAATTCTCCTGTAGTTAGTTTGTTAACAGTGTTACCTTGGAATTGTAATATTATTAATACTACTATTATAACGCCAAATAATATTAAATATGGTAATGTATTTTTTACTCTATTATTATTTTGTGTATTCATCTTTTTCCTCCATGTACTTAAGTATTATATCATACTTTTCAAAAATTTCTTTATCAAATATTGATTTTTTTATTCCTGGTACCCAAATTATCGTATTTTCATTGTCTACGACTAAAGGATAAGTCTTTCTTTTTATTAAATCTATCTTATTATCAATAAAAATATCATTAACTTTTTTATTGCCATTCAAATTTTTAACTTTAATTTTATCACCATTTTGAACGGTCCTAACAAACAATGGTAATTTTATCTCCTGGCTATTTAATCTAATAATAAAATTACTTTTTTCATGAGTGTTGGCAATTTTCTTAATAACATATTTGTCTAAGATTTTTATCTGATTATTAAATTCATATCTGTAGCCTTTTTCTTTATTATTTTTTTCTATATATAAATAATCATAACTTTTGCGAGCAATAAAATTATCAGCTAAACTTATTTGCTTGTTGCCTTTTTCCTTGATTAAATTTAAAATGGCATTGATATTTTTATCATTAATATTAAATATTTCTTGTTGTTGGATTATTTCTATAACATATTCTATAATTTTTTTCTGGATAAATTCATCTTCTTTATTTAATTCTAATAAATTGATTTTTTCATCTTGATAAATTTTATTAACTTTGGGTTTGATAAGTTCGTTAATGTAAGTGTGGTATTCATTTAACTCTTCACTAAATTTTAAAAATTTTAAATGAACGTTTTCATCTTCCTTTTCGAGAAATGGTAACATTTGTTTCCTAAATCTGTTTCTAGTATAATTACAATTATTATTAGATTTATCAAGGCAATATTTAATATTATTTGTTTTTAAATATTGTAAAATTTGGTTTTTATTAACCATTAAAAGCGGTCTTACTAATATATATTCTTTATTCCTATTTATTTGAGGAATTCCTATATAACCTTTAAGATTACTACCTCGTACAATTCGCATTAAGATTGTTTCTTCCAAGTCATTACCATGATGAGCGGTCATTAAATATTGGGCCTGATATTTTTTTACAAGTTTGGCAAAAAAATCATATCTTTTACTTCTTGCTTCTTGCTCTGTAAATTTATTTTGAGTATAACCAGTTATTTTCATATATTCAAAAATTATATTATTAGCGACACAATAGTTTTCCACAAACTTAGCTTCTTTAAGGCTTTCTCTTCTTAATCCATGATTAATATGAGCACAAATAATATGCAAATTTAATTTTGCTCGTAGTGAAATTAAAAGACTTAGAAGACACATAGAATCAGGGCCACCTGAAACCCCAACTACAATAGTATCATTATTATTTAATAGACTTTCTAAAAAAATAAGTGCCTCTTTCATAAATATCACTGTTTTTTATTTTATCCAAATAGTTCATATTTAGCAAGAAATATCACAAAAATATCACAAATTTAGTTACTTTTTAATATTTTTTAAATTAAAATCTAACATACTAAAAATATCACCATCTAAGATTTTGTCAGGGTCATTACTTTCATAATTACTACGATAGTCTTTTACTAATTTATAAGGTTCTAAAACATAACTTCTTATTTGACTACCAAATTCAATATTTTTAGATGTGTCTTTTAAGGCTTTCTTTTTTTGCTCTTCTTCTTCCAAATACTTTTCATATAACTTATTTTTTAAAACCTTTAAAGCTATCTCTTTGTTTTTTAACTGGCTTCTTTCGGTTTGACAGGCCACCACTATTTTAGAGGGTAAATGCGTAATTCTTACTGCTGAATTTGAGGTATTTACAGATTGCCCTCCAGCTCCACTAGAATGATACACATCTATTTTTAAATCTGCTTCATTAATTTCAATATTAGGAACGCCTTCAAATTCCGGAGTTACAGTAACCGATGCAAAGGAGGTATGTCTTCTTCTTCCAGCATCAAACGGAGAAATTCTTACTAAGCGATGAACTCCGCTCTCATGTTTTAAATAACCGTATGCATTTTCCCCATTAATTAATACTAGGGCCGATTTAATTCCTGCCTCTTCTCCTTCATTAACATATATTTTTTTGAAGCCATAATTATTCTTTAGACAAAAACGCTCATACATTCGCAAAAGCATGCTGGCCCAATCGCAAGATTCCGTTCCCCCGGCTCCAGGATGAATTTCCAGATAACAATTTAAATAATCATATTCTCCATTTAAATTTCTTTCTTTATCTAATTGTTCAATAGTAAAATTCAAATTGTTCAATTCTTTATTAAATTCATCTAACGTTAATTCACTTTTTAATAATTCTAATGCATCTAATGTTTCTTCTAAACTAGTATAATTTAATATTTTCTTTTTGAGAATTTGATATTCTTTATTTATTTTATTGGCATTTTCATAATCGTCCCAAAAATTTTCTTTATTTATTTCTTGCTCTAAAATTTCTAATCTTTCTTTTAAAGCTGAAATGTCAAAGTGACCTCCCAATGGAATGTAATTTGTCTTTTAAAATTTCTAAATCCATATTATAATTTTTCTTCCTTTATAAAGTTATTATAACTAATATTTCTTTTTTTAACAACACTTGTTACTAATAAATGGTTACTAATTTATTTATGTTTTTTAAATAATTAGAATTTAAACTTAATTCAGTAATTACTACTTTCATTTCACTACCCGAGGCATGAATAATTAAATGTTTATCATTGTCCGTTCCTAAATATAACATTACATGACCATTTTGAAACAAAAGACTGGGATTTGTATTTTTAATTACTTGTAATTTTTCCCTAGGAGTCAATTCCGCTAAATTAGTAACATTGCCAACGCTTTTATTTTGACTAGATGTATTTCTGGGAAAATAAAACCCAAATGTTCGATATACATTACTGATAAAACTAGAACAATCGACACCATTATCCATTCCACCCCAACTATAATTATGTCCTAAATATTTTTGGGCCTGTTTATAAACATTATTCTTGGTATATGGTAAATAGCCAATACTTAAATATTTTTTTAAAATTGAAATATCTTTTCGCACAACATTGCCTTTGGCATCTTTTCCCGGAATTATTAGTTGATATTCAGTAGAATTTTCTCCCACATAAGGTAATTTAACACTCATATCAAGATCGACATCGCCAACTCTTACGAGAGGCTCAATAATGATACCAAAATTAGCATTATTAGTGAAAAAAGATATATCATCATCTGTCGCATAGGCAATAGATTTCTTTAGAACCCAACCAGCATAAAAAGGACTGATAACAAAATTCCATTCATGATCTTTACTCTCATGCAAAATTATAACTGGTGTATTAACATGCAATTCCGTCTCCTGCAATCTGTCAAAATCCATGACGTTTTGAGAATCATAAAAATGAATATTAGTGGGAAAACTTCTTAAATTGGCTCTTTCAACAATTATTCCGTTTATGACTTTGGTAACATCAGAGATATCGTCTAGGTTACGATTGGCTAAAATTTCTTGGGTATTTTCTAAAGTTAATTCATCATTACCATTATATTTTGGTAAATTTGGCATTTCATAAGCCATTATATAATTTAAAACTTCAGTTTTTGACAGTTCTTTAATTGTGTCTAAATCATAGACCATATCAGCCTTTCTTTTTATTCCTTTATTATAATTTTGAATTTCTTTTATATTTAAAATTAATTTATCGTCTTCCTTTATTTCTTTTTCTTCGTTAGTATTTGATGATGATGGGGAAAAAGTAGAATTTTGATTGTTGAAAACTGCTTCTTTTTCAACATTTAAACCTTTTTTTACTAAATCATCTAAAGAAATAATATTTTTATCTAAAATTTCTTTCAAAGTATATTCATCTCCATTAGAAAATTTTATTATTATTTCTTCTTTTTTACTACAAGGAAGATAATATTTATATTCTTTATCTTCAAAAATAAGGTTTTTCTTTTCATCACATGAATTTTTTGAATCAATTATTTGATAAGTTAGTTTTTTGCTTTCATATTTTATACTTCTACTACTATTAATTTTATTAAACCTATTAAGTATTAACAACAAAAATAAAATAATTAAAAACCCAGCACTCCCAATTATTAGCAATTTTTTCTTTTTCATATTTTGCTCCTTAATATTAATATGGTTATATAATGGTAAAATTATTTAATTTCATTTTAAATCAAACTTCAGAAAATGTTTAAAAAGGCATGAAAAAAGCACAAAGTGTGCTATCATTTTCATAAAATATTAATTATTTTATTTTTCTTGCTTCTAAATAATATCTTTTATCATAACTGTGACCCATTGAGAATGTTTTTCGTGGAAGGGCGCCATCTAATATAACGGTTTTATATAATTCGCTTTTTAACATTGGTTTAAACAATATTCCCACATTTCCTTTTTCTTTACCCATTGTTCTAGTTGTATCGTCACCATGAATATAATCAATTTTTCCTTTATTATTTTTTAAATATTCATCTAAAAACATTTGAATTGATCCAACTACAATATTAGATTTAGGGTTAGAAATATATAATTTTTTATCCATTGATTCAGTAACTAACTCAAATTCTTGGCCTTCCCCATTTTCATTTATATCATAATATTTATATAATGAATCTATTAAATCATTTACATCTGTATCAAAAATAACACGATGAATTGCTTCAAATTCTAAAGCATCACTATGTAGATTTACAAGTTCAACCAAAGCATATCTAGCCGGATGATTTAAGTACTCTTCTTCACTCATTGTTTTCTTTAAATTTTCATATTTTGTTTTGGCAGTGGCTAATGAATGATTTCCATCGCCCATGGCGAATAATAAAACGCCTTTATCATGAACATTATATTTTTGTTCAAAATTTTCTTTATTACTTAACGCTTCTAAATGATTTAATACATTATCTATACTTTTGTCACTTAATTTATAGCCAGTTATGTGGCCACCTTTTTTCATCAAGTCAAAATCATAAACTTTATCATTTTCTGTGACTTCATTTTTCAAATTTTCAATTATTTCTTTTTTATCATCATCAATTAGAATCATTATATGAGGTAATTCTAAATAAGCGTTATCTCTTACTTTAAGTCTAGGGGGTATTCTCTCAATTACAGTTTTTTCTGTAGCCCTTATTAAAGAACTTGACCCTTGTTCATAAGAATAATCCTCTAAATCAATCATTCCTATTAATCCTTCTCTAACTCTACCATCACTTTGTTTTCTTTCAATATATAACATTGTATTTGGCAGTTCTGTAAAAAGATCTTGATCTAAATATTCTTTCATTGTTGTATTTATTTTCGCAATTTTATCATCAACATCAGCATCTTCCAAAAAAATTTCTGGTAAGGTAATTCTTAGAGTAGAAGGTGCATCGCCAACAATTTCTTCTACTTCCTTCCAATATTCAGGTTCACTTGTATATTGATCACAAGCTACAACACTCCACTTTGTCATATCCACATTTTTGGGGATTAGTATATTTGCTCTTTTAAATGGTATCATAAAACTCTCCTTTTCTTTAGATTACCTTATCACAATTTTAAAAAAAAATAAATATAATAATTATTAAATATTCTCCTAAAGAGGCTTAAAAAGCCTAAAACTGCCTATATTTTTCAAAAAGATTTTTACCAAGTGCCTTTATAAATTCACGTTTTAAACTAGTAAAAAAAGCTAAAAAAACAAATCATAATTTTTTCAAAAAATAGACATGTAAAAAAATGTTAATCCAATTTTTCCTGAGTAAAAACGCTATTTCAATTTAAAAGTGCCCATAATATAAGGTTTTTTCATGTCAAAATGTTTTTTTAAACAATTTTTTTCAACTTTTAAAAAAATGTTTTTTCAAAAAAATATTTTTTTGCTTTAAAAAACATTGACACATAGTATCGGCTTTGATATTATTTAGTTAAGTTAAAAATAGGTGGTTAAAATGTCAGATTTAATTAATGATATTACAATTAAAGACTTAGTAGTAGTAAAAAGAAGCGGTCAAAGAGTTGAATTCAATAATTACAAAATTGCATTGGCTATTAAAAAAGCTTTTGACCAATCTCGTCAAACCAATTCCGAAAAAGAAATTAATAAAGTTTATGAAGATGTTTTAAAATATATTAATAATACCTATAGTGATAGAAAAACAATTAATGTCGAGGACATCCAAGACATAATCGAAACTAAATTGAAAGAAAATGGTTATAATGATGTCTATTATGTTTTTAATGATTATAGAATTAGAAGAGCGGCTTCTAGAAAAGCCTTTGGCATTAAACAACAACATAAATTTGCCAAAGCAGTGGAAAGAATTACTACCAATAAAAATAGTTTTAATGGCAACCCAAATGAAATATTATTAGATTTTGGAAAGACTATTGCTGCAGAATATACCAAAACCTATGTGCTAGATAATAAACTAGTTAGAGCCCATGAAGAAGGAAGCATATATATACATAATTTAGATTATTTTAATTTAGGTAAATTATCTTCAACACATATGATTTTTAAAAAACATATTAACGAATCTTTTCCCAACGATTTCATTTCTGAAGCTTTAGATGCTAAAAGTGAAATAGATGGCGAAATTGCAATAGATTCATTAGATATTCTTTTAACTAGTTTAATTATTACCAGATTTAAAAATAAATTTAAAAATTGTTTAACTAAATATTTAGAAATAACCGGTTATTTAGAATATATTAATATTAAAAAAATCTTTGAAATAGTTGATAAAGAAGAAAGTATTAATTTTGACATTGAAATATTTAATTCCTTTATTTTAAATAAACGCGTTAGTGAAATATTTGAAATTAGTTATAACGATACTACCGAATTTATAATAACATCTTTAGAAAATGATTTGAAAAAAATTCTAATTTCACTAAATAATAATTATAAAGAAAATAAAAAATATACTATAACTATTGGTTGTAACGATAGTATAGAAGGTTTAATGATTAATAATAGTTATTTAAAAATATTAGCTAGCTTAGATAAATTAGAAAATGTGACCACAATATTTAACATAAAAAAAGATTTTAATAATGAACTATTAAATAAAGCAGCAGAGCTTGTTATTGAAGATAAAAATATTATGTTTGCCTTCATTGATAATTCTTATAATAAATATGGTGAAAATTATGCTGAATATTTTAGTGATGGAAAAAGAATCTTTGAAAATTCTATATATGATGAATATTGTGTAAATGGACGAATGATTGTGTGTTCAGTATCAATCAATATTGGTAGATTAGGGCTAAAATATACACATAACACCATCAAAAACTTATATAGCGAATTAGATGAATTATTAGACTTAGCCAAAAATGCATTAATATCGATTTTTGAAACCATTGGAGACAAAAACCGAGACAATTACCAGATAATATTTAATAATAATATTATTGATGATGATAAATTAGAAAAAGGGCAAAAAATTAGAAAAGTTATCAAAAAAGGCATTTTAAATATTGGTTTAGTTGGCCTTTATGAATGTGCTTTAAGTATAGAAAGTGATAAAGAACAACAAGAAAAATTAATATATGAAATAATAAATTATATCAATTTAAAATGTCAAAAATATACTAAAGAGTCAAACTTAAATTTTGTAGTTAGTGAAACTAATAAATATAGGCCTCAAAAAAAATTAATGGAATTAGACAAAGCCATTTTTGGCATAAAAAAAGGAATAACAGACAAAAATGCTTATGAAAGAATTGATAATATATATCAACATAAAAATGATTTTAATGAATTTTTAAAATATATAAGTTCTTGTCAAAAAAGTTTAACAGGAGGATGCCTGACTGAATATCCTATAGCCAAAAATTGTAGTGTCAAGAAATTATTGGAATATTTAAAAACGGCAATTAATTCAGACATTGGTCTAATTAAATTTAGTTATAGAAAGTAGGAATATTTTGAAAATTGCTGGATTACAAAAATTAACATTATTAGATTTCCCGGATACAGTAGCCTGTTTAATATTTACTCAAGGATGCAATTTTAGATGTCCCTATTGTCATAATAAAGATCTTTTAGACTCCGAGGCTTTAAATCAAATCGAAGAAAAAGATGTACTTACTTATTTAATAAAGAGAAAAGGTTTGCTTGATGGAGTCGTAATAAGTGGCGGTGAACCTTTATTACAAAAAGATATAAAAGAATTTATTCAAAAAATAAAATCATTAGGTTACAAAATAAAGCTTGATACCAATGGATCAAATCCTGATCTTCTAATAGATTTAATAAATAATAAATTAATCGACTATGTGGCCATGGATATTAAAAATGATTTTGAAGACTATGCTGATACTATTGGAGTTAAAAAAGTAAATTTAGAAAAAATTAAACAAAGTATTGAGATATTGAAAAATTCTAAAATTGAATTTGAATTTAGAACAACTATCGTTAAACAAAAACACAATTTAAATAAATTAAAGAATATATGTCAATATATAGGTCCAAGTTGTAAATATTACATTCAAAATTATCGAGATTGTAATACTGTTTTAAAAAAAGGATTAACTGGATTTAGTGAAGAAGAACTAGATAATTTTAAAAAAGAATTAAATATGGTATTTCCTAACGTTGACGTTAGATAAATATATAGAAGGAGAGAGGTAAAAATGTATAAAGTAAGAAAAAGAGACGGAAAAATAGTTCCATTTGAAATTAACAAAATAGGAGATGCAATTATTAAGGCTTTTGAAGCTGAAAATAAAAATTATGATCCTGATGTAATTGACTTTTTGTCATTAAAAGTAACCGCAGATTTTACAGACAAAATAGTTGATAATATAATTAATGTTGAAGATATTCAAGATAGTGTGGAAAAAGTATTAATTAAAGCTGATTATGCTGAAGTGGCTAAAGCTTATATTTTATATCGACGCTTACATGAAAAAATGCGTAATATAAAATCTACTGTTTTAGACTACAAAGATGTAGTAAATAGTTATATTAATGTTACGGATTGGCGGGTAAAAGAAAATTCTACAGTTACTTATTCAGTAGGAGGCTTAATTTTAAGTAATTCCGGAGCTATTACAGCTAATTACTGGTTGAGTGAAGTATATGATGACGAAATAGCTAATGCCCATCGAAATTGTGATTTACATTTACACGACTTATCAATGCTTACTGGTTATTGTGCCGGTTGGAGTTTAAAACAACTTATTCAAGAAGGATTGGGAGGCGTTCCTGGTAAAATAACTTCTTCCCCAGCTAAACATCTATCTACATTATGTAATCAAATGGTTAACTTTTTGGGAATTATGCAAAATGAATGGGCTGGAGCACAAGCTTTCTCATCTTTTGATACCTATTTAGCACCTTTTGTCAAAATTGACAATTTAACTTATGATCAAACCAAACAATGTATTCAGTCTTTTGTTTACGGAGTAAATACACCAAGTAGATGGGGAACTCAAGCACCATTTACTAATATTACTTTAGACTGGACAGTACCGAACGACTTAGCAGAGTTAAATTGTATAATTGGGGGAAAAGAAGTTGATTTTAAATACAAAGATTGCCAAAAAGAAATGGATATGGTTAATAAAGCCTTTATTGAAATTATGATTGAAGGCGATGCTAATGGAAGAGGTTTCCAATATCCAATACCTACTTATTCAATTACTAAAAATTTTGATTGGTCTGAAACAGAAAATAATAAACTTTTATTTGAAATGACCGCTAAATATGGAACTCCTTATTTTTCAAATTATATTAATAGCGATATGGAACCTAGTGATGTTCGTAGTATGTGTTGCCGTCTAAGACTAGATTTAAGAGAATTAAGAAAGAAATCAGGAGGATTCTTTGGTAGTGGGGAATCAACTGGCTCAATTGGTGTAGTTACAATTAATATGCCAAGAATTGCTTATCTTGCTAAAGATGAAAAAGATTTTTATGCCCGATTAGAAAAATTAATGAATATTGCAGCAAGAAGTTTAAAAATAAAACGTAATGTAATAACTAAACTATTAGAAGAAGGATTATATCCATATACTAAAAGATATTTAGGAACATTTAATAATCATTTCTCTACCATAGGACTTGTAGGAATGAATGAAGCCTGTTTAAATGCCAAATGGATAAAGAAAGATTTAACTAATGAGGAAGCGCAAAAATTTACTAAAAATGTTCTTAATTTCATGAGAGAAAAATTATCCGACTATCAAGAAGAATATGGAGACTTATATAATTTGGAAGCAACTCCAGCTGAATCTACCACTTATCGTTTTGCTAAAAAAGATAAAAGCTTATATCCAAATATTATTACAGCTTCTAAAGACAATGAAACACCATATTATACCAATAGTTCTCATTTACCAGTTGGATTTACAAATGATATATTTGAAGCATTAGATATTCAAGACGAATTACAAACTTTATATACTTCTGGAACAGTATTCCATGCTTTCTTAGGTGAAAGATTAAAAGATTGGAAAGCCGCTGCTAATTTAGTAAGAAAAATTGCCGAAAATTATCGTTTACCTTATTACACTTTATCACCAATCTATTCCGTATGTAAAAATCATGGCTATATTACTGGAGAAGCAACTAAGTGCCCTATTTGTGGAGAAGAAACTGAAGTTTATAGCAGAATAACCGGTTATTATCGTCCGGTCAAAAATTGGAATGATGGTAAAGCTCAAGAATATAAAAACAGAAAATCTTATGAAATAGATTGTTCAAAACTTAAAGAAAAAGACAATTGCCAAGAAAAAAAGGGTCTTCTATTATTCGGAACTAAAACATGTCCTAATTGTAAAATGGCCAAAAAATTATTAGATGCTAAAAAAATTAAATATGAGTTTATTGATGCCGAGGAACAAGTAGAATTAACTAAAAAATATGAAGTAAAACAAGCTCCAACTTTAGTTAATATTGATAAAAATGATGTAACTAAGATTGTTAACTTATCAAATATTAAAAAATTCATAGAAGAGTATTAAAATATGTACGACGTAATTATCATTGGCTGTGGTCCTGCAGGTATGACCGCGGGAATATATGCTAAAAGAGCCAATAAAAAAGTTATTATCATTGAAAAAGAAAGTATAGGAGGCCAAATGGCCTCTTCACCTATTATTGAAAACTATCCCGGTTATTCTTCTATAAGTGGTAGCGAACTAGCTAATAATATGTATGAACAATTATCAAATTTAGATGTTGAAATTGAACTAGATGAAGCTAAAAATATTATTGTTAATGATCATGTTAAAGTCATAGGTGAAAATAATTCTTATGAAGGAAAAACTTTAATTATTGCTTCTGGCTCTAAATATAAACTACTGGGATTAGATAATGAAGAAAATCTTATAGGAAAAGGTATTCATTTTTGTGTATCATGTGATGGGGCTTTCTATAAGAATAAAACTGTTGCAGTTATTGGCGGGGGTAATAGCGCTGTAACCAATGCCTTAGCATTAAGCGATATTGCTAAAAAAGTGTATCTAATTCAAAAAATAGATCATTTGACTGCTGAGGCAGTTTTAATCCAAAAAATGGCCGAAAAAAACAATATTGAAATATTATTAAACACCTCAGTTGATCAGATAAATGGTCAAGACGAATTGGAAAACATTAATATATCAAATGAAAAAGGAGAAAAAAACGTTAAGATTGATGGAATGTTCATTTCCATAGGGTTAATTCCTCAAAGTGGCATTGCAGAAAATTTATTGCAAATAAATGAATATGGATATATTGAAAGTGATAATTGTAGAACAAATATTCCTTTCGTTTTTGTAGCAGGAGATTGTAGAGATAAAAAAGTTCGCCAAATAACTGTTGCTACAAGTGATGGGACTACGGCAGCAATTAATGCTTTAGAATATTTAAACCAATAAAAAAGCCTAGAATTAGGCTTTTTTTCAATTTATATTTTATTATTTTAACCTTTCAATAACTAATGTGACAATTGGGTTTGCAAAAAAAGAATTATTAATCAAATTATTACTGTTAGGGCTAACTAAGTGAATTTCTTCTTGGGAAATATTAACTAATTCAAAGACATCATCATTTAATACTGTTGTTACTATTCCATGTGCCATAATTCGTGTTACAGGTTCTTGATAATCCCAAGTACTACCACCGACGTAAATAGTTGGCTCCCCTACCTTTTTAAATCCAATACCAATTACACTCTGATTGCCGGGATAAATTGCTGCTTTGGCAGCATAAGCTTCAACCATTATATCAATTCGATATACACCACCATTTTTAATAGTTATGATATTATCTTCACTTAATTCAAAATTTTCATTCATATCATAAATTTTGGTTTCAATTGGTATCCTCGCTCCAGAATTAATCGTAATTCCCAAAGGGTCTAAGTCATCATTAGCAGTCATAAAATAAGCGCTAGGGATTTCTAAAGGGCCAGGAATTCCCTGCGGGCCTTGAGGTCCTTGGGGACCGGGAAGGCCTGGATATCCCATATCTCCTGGTAAACCTTGAGGACCTCTTTGCCCTTGTTCCCCTTGTGGACCTCTTTCCCCGGGAGGCCCCATTGGGCCAACTTCACCCGGATCACCCTTTGGCCCTTGGGGACCCGTATCTCCTTTAACCCCTTGAATACCTTGGGGGCCAACTGGTCCCTGAATGCCTTGTTCGCCCTGTAATCCGGGTTCTCCTGGGATTCCCTGTTCTCCGCGTGGGCCTTGTACTCCCGGAGGGCCTTGAATACCTTGGGGTCCTTGAATACCCTGTTCCCCTTGTGGGCCTTGAATACCCTGTTCCCCTTGTGGGCCTTGAATACCTTGCTCACCAGTATCTCCTTTTGGCCCTTTTATTTCCCCGACGTTTTTCCATTCTTCCGGATCAAGCGACCAGACATACAAGTTGGGGCCAACCAAATAAGATTCACCTTGATTACCAAATGGCCGTTCACGTTTTAAAGTTTCCAATGTATCAAATGAACCTAAAATGGTAACGCTTGTTCCCGGAGTTCCAGCTGGTCCCATTGGGCCCATTAACCCTTGTGGACCCGTTGGTCCAATATCACCTTGTTCCCCTTGCGGACCCGCCAATCCCATAGGCCCTTGTAAACCTTGAATACCTATTTCTCCTTGAGGGCCCATAACGCCTTGTGGGCCTTGAACTCCTTGTTCTCCTTTTTCACCAGGCACACCTTGTAATCCTTGTTTTCCCTGAGGACCGGTTGGACCTATTTCGCCCTGAGGACCAACTATTGATCCAGCATGTTGCCAAGTTTTATTAGCTTCACTCCATATATATAAATCATTATTAATTATATAGTTATCCCCAGAATTACCCGCCGGATGGTTTTTAATTAAATCATCTACTGTTTCATAAGCTCCTAGTATTGCAAGACCTTTTCCAGCTGGACCAGTGGGACCATAGCAATAATATATTTTATTATAAAATTCGTTAGCACATTTCACCTTTTGTAAAGCCTTATCATAATTATTCATATATTTTAGACTCCTTTAATTTAATATATGATTTTATAGTTTTATGCGTACTTATAAGAATAATATTATTTATTATTTTTTATTATTGTAAGTTATTTTTCTTTTATTTATAAATGTATTTCTTCATGTTTAATTCTGTCAAAACTTGTAGCTCCTATATAAATTATACCAATAGAACATACCCCCTTTAATGCGTATATTAAAAGCATTATTACGCTGCCGACACAAGTTCAACTCATAAAAGTTGTTCCATTTAAAACATACAAGCTAAAAACACATATGGAATTATCACATTTTTCCAAATACATTTCTGTAATCTGATTTATGTGCATATTTTTGACTTCTTCTACACTACGATTCTGTTATTCATAATTTACTTATGTAGGGATTTAACCAATGATTTGGTGGGAACATACTCTATCACAGATGCACCTTCATAAAAAAGTCCATCAAAATTTTTTAGTATTCCGGCACAATTAGAAAATGTTGTTATTGCAGGATTAATTATTAACGAACTTTTATCATCAAAGTTTATTTTACCGCGCATATATTTGGTGTTTTTAAATAAAACTGATTTACCTGGGGTAATTAATCCTTTATTGTTTAATCCTATTAAATTAAGTAAAAATTCTAATGGAATAAATTTAAATTGTGTAACTCCGTTATGATTATGACCTGCTATACTTAAATTTACATTATTTAAAAATCCAAATTGCCATAGCGAAAAAATTGCATTTGGATAATGACATAATAAAATATTTATAGAATCCGAATTCAATCTTTTTAAAAATTCATATTTTTCTAATTCTCGTTTAAGAATTACCTCATCTCCATCGGGTTTTTCCCTTACATATTTTAAACTTGGGTTTATAATATTTATTGTGTATCCTTCCTTGAAATTTATAGTTTGATTTTCATCAACATTTATATTTTTATATCCACTAACTATATTTAAAAATTTTTGATAATATGTTACTTCATCTTCTTGCCAGTAATATCCATTTTTATTTGAACCCTTTTTAGTTAAATATCCTAAATCATGATTTCCATAAGAAATATAAGTTGGAGCAACAGAACCAAGAAAATTAATAAAATTTAATAATTCATTGGTAGATTCTTTATCAAATTTAAGTATAGAAGTACTATCTATAACATCACCAACTAAAAAAATAACATCATAATGGTGCAATTCTAATTCAAGCATAATTTCTTTTAATTTTTTATTATCTTCTTTATTAAAATAATGAATGTCTGATATAACTAAAGCTTTTAAGCCAATTATATTTTCAGTGGGTAATACATAATTAAATAATTTCATAATAACCTCTTAAAATAGTTATATATTAACTTAAACTTATTTTCTTGTCAAATTTTATTTAACAAAACAACATTCATTTGCAATTCAAAAAATTATATTTTCCTTTTGTCTTCAGAAGTTTTTGCTTCACAAGTAAAATTCTGCATAAATGTAACAATACTTTCTATTTCTTTAACATCTTCTTCGGTAATAATAGGAATTTCTCCTTTAATAAGGCTTCTTTTCAATCTAAAACCTTTCATAAATATCCTTTGAGAAAATTCAGAATAATTTTCAGCGCCGATAATTTTTATGAATGAAACGATATCTCCGCTTATATACGTATCTTTTAAAATTTCCTTAAAAGATTCATAGAATAAATTAATTAATGGAAACATATTTTCTTGCCATGATGTTGAATATTGGATCTCTAACCCTAATTTTCTCAACTCATCTAATATTTCTAATGTCATCTTTTGATTGATTGCTTCATTAAGATCACTATTTTCTTGAATTACCCCGATATCCTTTTCCACACTTGTACATACACCACTAATTATTTTCAATGGTTCCAAAGATAAAATATGGCTGCTTACTTTGTGATTTATTTCATGAATAATATGTGTTATATCATAAGATAATGGTAATACTAAAACATCGATTTCATCTATATATGCACTTTGAGAGAAACATTTCTTGTTATATTTTTTTAAATATGCATTAATTTGATCTTCAGACAATGATGAAACAATATAATCTGAAATTTCGCTTCCTTCTTTGAATTTTATATCTTCATACCAAATTATTTTTAAATCCTGTAAGACGCTTACAATATAATCTCTGTGTTTTTTACCATAAAAATTAATAAATGCTTGAATAATATAATTCAATTCATTATTTAATCTACTATTGGCACTCGTGAATTTTTCTTGTAAGGAACTCATGTTATCACCACCCCATTTTTCAAATTTATGGTACTTTTTCGATATTATAGAATTAGCAATCATTTATAAAACCTACTACTTACCACAATAATTTTTGTACTTTTTACCACTGCCACAAGCTCAGTACAATCTCATATTATCCTTATTTATGATATTTATAGTATTATTGTTATTTCTTGAAAATATGGGCAATGGAACATTAATAAATATAGTATTATGAGTATTATTCATATTATCAGTATTTCCTAAATGAGGAAAAAATGAGAAAATTTTTCAATTTTTATGGCGTTTTTAGGCTTTTTTTGATTTTCAATCACTCGCAAACCCTTATAAAACCTACTACTTTCCACAACAATTTTTATACTTTTTACCACTGCCCCAAGTTGAGCCTACTTCAGTATTTATAGTATTTATTATATTATTGTTATTTCTAATAGTTTCAAAACTGGGAACATTGGTATTTATAGTATTTATGGTATTATTGTTACTATAAATACTTTTCCATTCGCAAACATTTTGCAAACTTTGTTTGCATCCGCTTACTAATTTAAGTATATCATGTCGTAAAAGATGCCACAACAAAAGTTCCATACATCCATTTACCATCCATTATTAAATATTGAAAGAGATTTTTAAAAGGCTATATTGTCATACGGAACAAAGACAATCTCACCATCGATAGAATTTTCTCTTACAATTTCTACAATCCCAAACTCTGAAGTTCCCATATATAATTTTTTATTGCCGTCAAAGACTTCAACAGTAGGGCCTATTCTACCAGGTAGAAATTCAATTTTTTCAATATTTCTTACATTCAATAATTTACAAGTTTCAAGAACAGAATCAAGAACTATATTAAGTATATTAATTTCAATTTCTTCTTTTAATTCCTTAGTATCTTTTTTCTCAGTAACCTTTGCTCTATTATTCATAGCTTGTTCTTGCTGAATTTTATCATTGATAGATAACATATTATTATTGATTTCAAATTTTTTTGTTCCATTATTCTGGATAGATTGTTTTAATAACTCAATTAAATATAATAACGTTGGATAGTTACTCATATCAATAAATATATAACTGAGATTACCATTATATTTTTCGTTGTTTAAACTATCAAATTTTTGTAATAATTCAATTGTTTTGTTAGCATCATTTAAGATATTTGAAATGTTATCAACTGGTATATTTTCATTTTCGGCTACTACTATAAGTGCTCTATATATATTTTTACAACTTTCACAAACAAAAGGATCATCATCTAGTATTGAGACACTATTTACTCTATCTTCTATTCTTTCTATCCATTCTCTATTCATTCAAACTCCTTCTTTCTACATTTCAATCCTGGAAAATAGAACATGAAGCCTTCCTATTCTTATCTATTTATCATATATGTGAATCCGTATCTAAAGTATAAATACTCTTTTTTATGCTTCTAATTTTACTATCCTATAAACATATTTTATCATATATCCTTCTATTTTCAAATAAAAAATGACTTTAAAAATAAATGGTTTCAAAAACTAAAAAAAGATTTTTTAACTAATCAAATTATTATCTCTTTCCTTATCTCCTAATATTAAAATTATAGGATTTTTCATAATATTACTCTATCTAATTTTTTTCCCATTGGTTCTTTTGAATCATCATATTCTACTCTTATTTCCATCTTCGTCTAAATCTTTTATTTCATTCCACTTTTTTTAAAATGTATGATGTGAACTGACAAAGGCCTTTTACTCATAATCCTTTAGAAATCGTTGAATAAATTACCCATAAATATCTACTGGTGTAAAAATATGAACAGAATCACTTACAGGAATATCATATTTTGGTATTTTAACTTTTAATGCTGGATTATATTTTATAAATTCCACAACATCAGCAGCATAACTTAATGAAACTTTTATTACTTTTAAAATCTTTTTTAAATAATTTTTAGAATAACTTCCTTCAATATAAAGTCTATTAATAAATTCTTGAATTGTTGCTGATATTATTTGTTTTAAAGGATAACATCCAGGTTTAGGTTAACATGGATTCTGATAATTCTTTTATATCCTTCTATGGTATTATACTTTAAATTAACCTGACAATATTCTTTTATTCAATAATCCAAATAACACTTTTAGTAAAAGGAGCAACAAAAAACGCCAACATTGATGCTGACATTTTTGTTTGCATAATTGTTTGCAATGAGAATTCCTTTATTTATAAGGGTTTTAAGGGTGTTCTTGCAAACATTTCATTTTTTTGCAAACATTTTGCAAACATTTTTGAAATATTAGCAATTTTCACTCATTTTTCTACTTGTAAAATCTTCGCAAACCCTTATAAAACCTACTATTTCCCACAACAATTCTTGTATTTCTTACCACTTCCGCAAGGACATGGTTCATTTCTACCTATTTTTACAACTTTTTTAGGTTTGCCCTTAATTTGTTCTTTACCATCATTTGCTACCCCATTTAAGGTTTGCTTTCTTTCAATGTTTTGTTTTACTTCAGCTTTTAATAAAAATTGAGCTGTCAAATCTTCAATTTTTATTAATAACTCATCAAACATTTCAAAACCTTCCATTGTATAGGCTTGAATTGGATTAGTTTGACTATATCCTCGAAGACCAATTCCTTCTTTTAAATGTTCCATGGCACTCATATGTTCTACCCAATTAGAATCAATTATTCTTAATGAAATTGCTTTTTCAAATTCATTCATTATAGGGCCATCAACCATTTTTTTCTCATAATCATTAATAATTAAATCATATATTTTATCACGTAATTCTTCATCATTTAAAGATTTTATAACATTATATTTTAAGGCATCATTTTTTAAATAATTAGCATTAACATATTCTACTAATTCTTTTTTATCTTCTTCTTTAATAATGCCATCTTTAGAATAATGACTTTCTATTAAATTGGTAATCGTATTTTTAAAGACCCCTAAAATACTTTCGTGAATGCTTTCTTCATCCAAAATTTCATTTCTTCTATTATAAATAATTTCTCTTTGTTCGTTTAGTACATTATCATAATCTAACAAAGTTTTTCTCATATCATAGTTGTTACCTTCAACTCTTTTTTGAGCAGTTTCAATACTTTTAGTTAAAGCTTTAGAACGAATTGCTTGAGATTCTTCTATACCTAAACTAGTTAACATATTTTTAATTCTATCAGTACCAAAGCGACGCATCAAATCGTCTTCAAATGACACAAAAAATTGACTTTTACCGGGATCACCTTGTCGTCCTGCTCTTCCTCTTAATTGGTTATCTATACGTCTTGATTCATGCCGTTCAGTACCAATTACACACAAGCCACCTAGTTCTTTTACCCCTTCTCCAAGTTTAATATCTGTACCACGGCCGGCCATATTAGTAGCTAAAGTTATAGCTCCTATTTCTCCCGCTTTAGCAATGATTTCCGCTTCTCTTTCATGATTCTTTGCATTTAATACTTCATGTTTCAAACCAGCCTTTTTTAAAAGCTCACTTAAAAATTCATTAGCTTCAACAGAAATTGTTCCTATTAAAATAGGCTCTCCTGTTTCATGTACTTCTTTAACATATCTTAGTATTGCATCATATTTTCCTTTGCTAGTAGCATATACTAAATCAGCATAATCTTCTCTTATTACTTCTTTATTAGTTGGTATTTCAATAACATACATATTATAAATATCTCTAAATTCTTCTTCTTCCGTTTTAGCAGTACCAGTCATACCAGATAATTTTTTATACATCCGAAATAAATTTTGAAAAGTAATTGTAGCTAAAGTTTTGGTTTCCGTGTTAATAGTCACATTTTCTTTCGCTTCGATTGCTTGATGCAATCCTTCACTAAATTGGCGGCCATGCATAAGTCGACCTGTAAAAGGATCAACGATAATAACTTGATCTTCTTGTACAACATAATCAACATCTTTTTTAAAACCATAATTAGCTTTTAAAGCTTGATTTAAATGATGCACCAAGGCCGTATTATCTAAATCATATAAATTTTTCAAATTAAATATTTTTTCAATTTTTTTGCTACCAGCTTCCGTTAAGGAAACATTTTTAGTCTTAACATCTACATCATAATCTTCTTCATCTTTTAACTTTTTAACAGCGCGGTCTGCATCAACATATAAATTACGGGAATTAAATTTTCCCCCGCTTATAATCAATGGTGTTCTTGCTTCATCTATTAAAATAGAATCAACTTCATCAATTATACAAAAGTTAAGAGGTCTTTGAACTCTGTCTTCTTTTCTTACTACCATATTGTCTCTTAAATAATCAAAACCAATTTCATTATTAGTTGAATATAAGATATCACAATTATAAGCATCTTGTTTTTCTTTAGAAGACATCTCGCGTAAGTTAACTCCTACTGATACTCCTAATAATTCATAAGCTGGTCCCATCCACTCCGCATTACGGCTTGATAAATATTCATTTGTTGTAACAACGTGAACTCCTTCACCGGTCAAAGCATTAACATATGCAGGAAAAATAGTAGTCAAAGTTTTTCCTTCACCAGTTTTCATTTCAGCAATATTGCCATAATGAATAGCGAGTCCTCCTAAAAGTTGTACGTAATAGGCTTTTTCGCCAATGGTTCTATAAGCTGCTTCACGAGCAAGAGCAAAAGCTTCTACTAGAATATCATCCAATGTTTCTCCTTTTTGTAAACGGTCTTTAAATTCTAACGTTTTCTTTTTAAAGTCAGCATCTTTTAACTTTTGCATTTCTGGCTCTAAATCTACTATTTTGTTAGCAATACCTTCAAATCTTTTTAATTCTTTATACTCACTATTTAGTAATCTTTTTAATAGTCCCATAATCCACCTCATTATTAATTATAACACGTTGTTATTTAATCGCAAAGTTTATATTTATTCTGTAAAAAAAATTTAATCGCAAATAAAAAAGGCTTACGCCTTATTTTACATTGATAATACCATATTTTTGATCTTTTCTTTTATATATTACCGATACACATTCTTCATCGACATTTTTAAATACAAAGAAATCATGATTTAATAAATTCATTTGCAATATAGCTTCTTCTTCATCCATAGGTTTTGAATCAATATCTTTTCTTTTAACAATTTTAAGATCATTTTCCTCTTCTGCTTCCGGGTCAAAATCAAAATTAATATCTAATTTATCTGATTTATCATAACGATTTTGTAATTTTGTTTTGTTTTTTCTAATTTGGCCTTCTAATTTATCTACTACTAAATCTATAGCGGCATATAAATCTTCTTCTGATACTTCCGCTCTCAATATGAATTTATTTAATGGCACAGTTACTTCTATTGTCTGTAAATTATTTTTACTTCTAATTAAAGCTTTACATTCAACTTCACTTGGACTTTCATAATATTTATTTAATTTATCTAATTTTTCCTCTATATAATCCTTAATAGCCTTTGTAACTTTAATTTTATCTCCTCTTATATTATATTTCACTATCAATCATCTCCTATAAATATTATAAAACATTTTAAACAAAATAAAAAGGGGCGAAAGGACACCCCATTAATCTAAGATGCAATCGATTCCGTACTCTTTTATTTTTTTCCACATTTTCAACCAGAAAAGCTATGCAAACGTATACACTTAAAAAAACTATTTAGGCAATAGTTTTTTGTTCTTCTACTACATCAACAGCTTGTAAACCTTTAGACGTTTCAACAAGTTTAAAATTTACTACTGCTCCTTCGTTTAAAGTTTTATAACCTTCTTTAACAATTGCAGAATAGTGAACAAAAATATCCTCTAGATTCTCATATTCTATAAAGCCATAACCCTTATCATTATTGAACCATTTTACTTTTCCGCGCATACATCCCACCTCTTTCCTTTGCTGATTCAATTATCACAAATAATAATTATATTTGCAATAAAATTCGTACTACATAAATCGACAAAATCAATCGTTAGGACAATTTTATATTACCAAAATGCATATTTATTTTAAAGAGTTTTATAAAAATTTTTTTCAACTTTACACTTTTTTATCATTTAATATAAAATTTATAATTAAGTTATCGCCATTATTAAAGTAGTAATAATTTATATCACTATTTTGAAGTAAACTATCAATTTCTTGAACATTTTTTCCGTATATAAATACATTGCTTTTATTAAGTAACTTTATTATGTCTATTAACAAGTGGTTATTTATATCATTGTCATAAAGTTTAATCTCTGTATTACCTTTTTCATTTATATAATATAAATAAAAATATTTGTTATTATAATTTATATAAAGATTAGTACTATTTATTTTTAAATATTTTAATTCTTGGATAAACAAAATATTTTTATAATTTAATTCTTCTAAAATATCAGTAATTATTTTTTTATCTTCTTTTGACCATAAAGGATTTATTACTACCATAATCTTATTAACAAAAATACTATTTTTTAAATTATTGTTAGCAAGTAATTTAGTAAAACTTTTAATAAATTTAACTCGATCAATAATTTTACCGTTTTTTAAAGTTTTTTTATATGGCTGAAATATTATTATTTCTTTATTTCTATTATTATATAAGTTTATATAGTCATCTAAATATAAAATATTATTCATATTACCTATCTCCTTTATACCGACCGTTTAATAATCTTTATTTATCTTTACCCTAAAAAAATAATCCCAAAGGGGATTAAATTTATTCATAATTAGTTATTTGGGTTCCTATAAATGTTTCAGGGTTAATAAGTTCATTATTATGATATACTTCTAGAAGGAAACTTTTCTTATTATTCATAATTTCATTATTTTTAGCGGTTCCAAGAACAGTATTATTAGTAAGCTCGTCCCCTACAGATACTAAAATATTATCTATACCATAATAGTATGTTCTTAAATTAGATAAATGTTCTACAACAATACATTTGCCAAAGAATTCATCATCTAATATATCTGTTACTTTACCAGCAAAAACTGTTTCAACTTCAAAATTATTATCGCTTATATAAAGCACTCCCGTATTAGGCAAATAAGTATTTTCGTAGTAAATTAAGCTATTTTGTTGTGTTGTTTCATCATCATCTTTGCTATAAAAATGAACCCCAATAGTCGCTTCGTTTTCTTTAATTGGTGCCTCAATATTAGAAGATACATTTGTCTCTTCACCAACGACAGATTCGGTATTTTCTTGAATGGCTCCAACCCCATAATCATATTCCCTTGACTCTAATGAAACTGCACTGCCTAACATAACTACGCCAACAAAGATACTTATTGTTATAAGAAGGTATAAAGTTGGTAAAACAAACCCTTTTAATTTTCTTTTTTTCATTATTCACCGTCCTACTTAAAGTATTAACTATTTTTTAATCTTTATACTTTAAATAGAACTAATTTCAATATTTTTATAAAAATATTTTAAAATTTCGTCATAAGTATAACCTGCTTCGGCCATGCCATTAGCCCCATATTGACTCATCCCCACTCCATGACCATAGCCTCTCGTAGTAATAATTACCTTATCATTGTCAGTTTTTATATCGAAATCCGTAGATCGCAAAGATAATTTAGTTCTAAAATCTGTTCCTTTGAATTCAACGCCATTTACATTAATACTTAATACTCTATTAGTTGCACTTCTTTTAATATTAGTAAATGAAAGGATATCACATTTTATATTTAATAATGAACAAACTTCTTCTTTAGTAAAGGTTTTGGTAAATTCAAAGTTTTTAATATTATTATTATCATAAATAGTTTGAACGCTTTGCAAATAATCTCTTTTTTCGTTAAACACTAAACTTACCTCTTCGGTATAACCGTTACTCATAGCAAAATAGTAAGCTTCAATTACTTCATCATTATATGTCATTACTTTTCCTTTAGTTAAATTAACTGCTTCTTTTATTTTATTATAATATTTGTCAAATTCGTTTTTCCACTTTTCTTTCATCTCTGTAATTGTAATATAACTTTGATTGGAAACGCCTGTTACCACATCATAATCACTAGTATTATTTAACATTTTATATGTAGCATAAGTTCGGGAGGCAATAGCTTGGGCTTTTAAGGCTTCCATATTAAAAGAGGCTGGCATTTCAGCAGCCACTACTCCTATAACATAATCTTCCAAATTTAAGGTTTCTGTTTCGGCGGAATTAGGATCTTTTATAACAATATCCTTTTCCTTAATTATGGTATTAAAAAAAGTAGTATTACTTTTACTACTTATTACAACTAATATTAGACTTAATACTCCCGTTATCAATACTAATATTCTATTTATCATATGTCTCCTTAATTATAAATTTAAAAAATCAACAATAAAATTAGTTATTAAATATGAAAACATTAAACTTAAAAATAATATTAATAGTTTTATTTCTAAAGTTTTATTTTTTTTCATTATTTTTTCAAAATTAATTCCAGATAACATATATATGCTTAAAAATGTGAATATTGCATATAAATATATCTTATAATTCATTATATTCTCCATTTTCATAATCTATGATTTTATTTACTCTGTTTATTCTTCTTTCTATGGTTGGTCCCTTTGTTGATATAAAAGAATCAATAATTTCTTTTATTAGATTAAAGCCTAAATTAGCCCCAACTGCTAAGACATTAGCATCGTTATGACTACGTCCGGTAAATGCATCATCAACACTTGTGGCTCTTACACATCTTATCCCCTTTACTTTATTGGCGGCGATGGACATGCCAATTCCCGTATTACATATTAATATTCCCATTGAATTTTTATTTTCAGTAACTAGGTGTCCTAATTTAAAAGCAAAGTCTGGATATTCATCCACTTCTAAATTGGGAAGGCCAATTTCTCTTACATCTATACCATTACTTTTTAAATAATTAATAACTTCTTTTTTGATTTCAACTCCCCGATAATCTGACGCTATAAACACTATCATAATATCACTCCTAATTTAATTATATATTATCCTAATATTATATGCCAAGTATTTTTTAAAAGAAAAAAGAGCATATGCTCTTATATTATTCAGCTTGATTAAAACCATATTTTTTATTGAATTTTTCAATATTACCAGTTTTTTTAGCTTTTCCTTGGGCTCCTGTATAAAATGGATGACATTCACTACAAACTTCTACATGAATTTCTTCCTTAACAGATTTAGTTTTAAAAGAAGCTCCACAAGCACATTTAACGGTAGCATCCTTCATTTCAGGATGAATATTTGCTTTCATCTTCTCGTCTCCTCTCGCCATGCTTAATTTAAGCATAGTAACTTTTCGTTCTTTAGTATTATATCATATTTTTTAAATCGTGCAAGTATTTTATAGAGAATGAACAATCATTTCCGCAATCGCTTGATGACCTTTATAATTGAAATAAAAAGTTTTATCGGTTAAATAATATTCTTTATTTAACATCAAATCACTTATATTAATAAAAATACAATCATATTTTAAAGCCAGATTAGCTAATTCAGAATTTAAAATTATTACCTTACTTTTATCTAAATAATAATTTTCATAAAAACCAATAATAAATATTTTAGCATCAGATAAGTCCCTTAATATAAATAATAAATCATCATACTCTTTTAAAAAATGAGTAATATATTCATCCTCTAAATCATTCGTTATAGCTGATTTTACTATTTCTTCTTCACCAATTCCTAAAGTAATTAAATTGGCTTTGTGAATGTTTTGTTGAATTCTTAAAGTTTTGGTATCATTTATATTATTTTTAATATCATTTATTAAATCTTTAACTTTATAATTTTTTTTGGTATAAGAATTAAAGTTTTTTAATACTTTTTTACTATCATAATATTCTTTTATATAATCATTATAACTTATACCATCAATATTATATGAAGTCTCTCCTGTAGCAATTCCATCACCAAAAGCTACAATACTTAACTTTTCTTCCTTATTGGCAAAATAAATAAAATATGTTAGAAGGGAACTTATTAAAATTATAATACCTAGTTTATATTTCCTTTTCACTAAATCACCCAAAAAAATATAATGTAAATCAATACATTATATTTTTTCAATTTTAATTTTAGCACCTACATTACTTAATTTATTAATTATATTTTCATATCCTCTTAAAATATAATCAATATCATATATAGTAGTTGTACCTTTAGCAATTAATCCCGCAACAATTAAGGCGGCACCAGCTCGCAAATCAGTAGCATTAATCTCTGTACCTTTTAATTCGGTTTTTCCTATTATAGTGGCTTTATTCCCTTTTAGTTCAATATTAGCCCCCATTTTTTGTAAAGAGGGATAGTGGCCAATTCTATTTTCCCATATAGTTTCTTCCATAGTCGATACACCATTTGCTTGAGTCAATAAAACTCCCATAGGTTGATTTAAATCAGTAGGAAACCCCGGATAAACTTGAGTTATTATATTAGTTGGTTTTAAGTTTTCACATTTACTTAACGTAATACTACTAGTATTTAATTTATAACTGACACCCATTTTATCTAATTCTGCAAATAGGGCTTTATTATGGTCGGGTATAATACCATTGATAGTTAAATTATCCCCTAATAATGCTCCCATCAAAATATAAGTTCCTGCTTCAATTCGATCTGGAATAACTTCTATTTCCGTACCATGCAATTTTTCCACACCTTCAATAGTTATAGTGTCCGTACCAGCGCCACTTATTTTAGCCCCCATTTTATTTAAAAAATCCATAATGTTTATTAATTCTACTTCCTTAGCAGCATTCTTAATTATTGTAGTTCCTTTAGCCAAAGTAGCAGCAAACATAATATTTATTGTGGCTCCAACACTCGCAAAATCCAAATTAATTGTAGTTCCTTTTAATTCTTCAGCGTCTAAAATATATTTATGTTTCTTTTTAGTTATTTTAGCACCGAGAGCTTTAAAGCCCTTCAAATGAAGGTCGATAGGCCTAGAACCAATATTACAACCACCTGGAAAATAAATTTCAACATGTTTATATTTACTTAATAATACTCCCATAAAATAATAAGACGCTCTTAATTTAACACTTAATTGTTGAGGTATTAATTTATTTTCTAAATTAGATGTATCTATTTTAATTATTTTATCATTTTGTTCTATTTTACAATTTAATAATCTAACTATCTCAAATAATGCATCTCTATCAGTTATATTAGGAACATTTTTAATAGTACTTATCCCATCAGCAAGTAACGCTGCCGGTATTAAAGCCACAGCACTATTTTTGGCACCACCTATGGTGATATTACCACTTAAAGGAAATCCACCATCAATAACAATTCTTTCCATACTCATACCTTCTTTATAAACATACACAAGATATTTTCATATGAAACTACCTTTATTATTATTTATGTGAATTTTAGGTTTTTGTGCATGAATAAAAAACCCAAAAAATAATTAGTGTATATTAAAATTTTTACATAAAATTTATTTAATTTCTAAGATTATCATACTTTTTTTACAAGGGTTTGTCAATATAATTAGCAGCTTTTATGTAAAGGATTTGCTATAAAAATTCAATTATTTTATGTTTCAAAAATTCATAAAAAGATAATTTGGATGGACAAATAATAGTGTTATTTAAAATATTATCCATTAAAATATAAATTATAAGTATTTCAATCAAGAAAACTACTCCAATTATAGTGTTTTTCCTTATTGTTCTATTCATATAAATTTAGATATACTTCACAAGTACTAATCTCACTTGTGGCTAATTCTATATAACCATTTTCATAAGTTATACTATTATCTATCCTTTCATTATTTTTGTTTTTACAAATACTCTTTCCTTCATTTAAAATATATTTTTTATTGGCAGGGATAGAATTTAATTCAATATAATCTTTGGTATTATAAGTATTTTCCACAAAAGTTTTTATTTTTATATCATATGAATCTTTATCAAAATATACTTTGCAATAATCTTTTTTGGCTGTTGAGACTTTAACTTTATGAAGGACGGGATCATATTCTAATGAAGCATTATTTTCACATTCAAAATAACTATATTTATAACCAAAAGAAGGAATATAATTACTCTTAATATATGTGTTACTATCAATGTCACTCTCTAACATAATTTCCAAACCAATATCTAATGAGCCAACAATATTAAAATATATAGAACATATATCTTTTTGGTCTAAACTTACACTAGTCATTTTTGCTTGTTCATCGTAATTTAATATAGATCCATTTTGGCAGGTATAATTACTATACGTATAACCAATAGTAGGAATATTACTACTTAAATAGTACTTTCCTGTCCCAATTCCATCTTTTCCAGCCTCTTCTAAAAATACTCTTAATACATAATCATATTTATTAAGATTAATATCACCGACTTTGGCTTCAACAATCGTAAGTATATCTTTATCATAATAATAAGCAAAAGAAGTAAAAATATTTATAATTAATAGATTTAAAATTACTAAAATAATTGTTGTAGCTAAATATTTCTTCTTGGTATCTTGATTTTTAAAATTTTCTTTTATATTAGTCATAAATTCTTTAACTATTATAATTGTTTGCTTCATAAAATTTTGAAATTTATTTTTGTATTCTTGAAATTCTAAAATGTAATCATTTAAGATGGCTTTTAATTTATTTTTCAAAATATCACCTACATAAATATATTGAAAAAATTAAAAAATTTTTATTCATTTTTCATTTTAAAATATGAATTATTCCTAATATAAAAAGCAAAATTATTCCTAAAATATTACCATATATTCCTAGTTTTTGGCTAGAATATTTACCAATCAATAAACCCATAAAAGTAAATGTAGCAGCACATATACTAAATATTAACCCGGACAATAGAGCATCACTGGTTATTGCTTTAAGCCCTAAGCCCGTAGAAAAGCTATCTAAACTAACCGATAGAGCTAATAATAGCATATTAAATAAATTTAGCTCTAAGTATTTATCATCTTTTTTAATTAGGTCAATAATCATTTCAATTCCAATAAATAACAAGATAACTCCTAAAAGAAAGTTAACATTTATATTTAAAAATGTAATTATTTTATCACCTAAAATCGAACCTAATAATGGCATAAAAAAATGCATAAGACCTACTAAAACCGAAAATAATATTATATTTGGCTTCGTAATTTTAAAGGTTCCTATGCTTAAAGAAATAGAAAAAGTATCCATTGATAAAGAAATTCCAATTAAAAATAAGGAAAAAATAATGGACACATAAATCACCTAATTAAATCATATTTATCTTTAATGAAATTTATTAATCATTTTTGTAACATATAATTCATATTCAGCATTTTTTAAATCATTTTGCTCATCTAATAAACATAATGGTGGAAATAAAACACACCACCAATTTTTACCAGTTCCTTCTCCTAGGGTAATTACTAAACTTTCATACTGCCCTTCTTTGTATGTTATCCCTTTATAATTTTTAGAAGGAAAATAATTATTACCATAACTAATATTATATTCAACATCATATTGGTGCATAATATTATCCACAATAGATAAATTTTCTTTAATAATTTTGCGAGCCTCTTCCACGTTGTCAACATCTTTTAATAATGCATATAACTCTTTTTCCACATCTTCTTTTATAGCTTTTTTTAATTTCTGGTCTTTAGCCTCATTACTATTAGCAATAACTCTAAATCTTATGGCATTATCCGGAATTAAAATATGTTCTTTTTCATTCATAAATACGGAAATAACAACTATTAAAAATAAGAATATTATTACTTTTTTCAATTTATCACCTAAAATAATTATGAAAGAAAGTAGCTTTTTTTATTCAAAAAAGATATGTATTAATCTTCAAATATTTTTTCTATATTTGTAGCAAATACATATCTTTCATAATTATTATAATCTCTCTCAATATTTACAAACGTATTAGGTAAATATTTTAAAATAAGATTTTTTACTATTGCCCCTTGTTTATCGCCAATTTCAAAGGCAATGAGAAAATTCTTCGCTAAATTCTGACTTATTTTTTCTAATATTATTCTATAATAATATATCCCTTGTTCCGGGGCAAAAATCGCTCCTTGAGGCTCATATTTTATTTTTGCGTCAATAGAAGAATTAAAAGGAACATAAGGCGGATTGCTAATTATTAAGTCATATTTTTCCTTTAAAATAAAATTTTCAATATTTTGCACTTTAAAATTAATTAGCACGTGATTATCTCTAGCATTTTCTTGGGCTAGTTCTATCGCTTTATCACTAATATCAATTGCATCAATAGCGCAATCAATCTCTTTCTTTAATGTTATACTAATACAACCACTACCAGTTCCTACTTCTAATATTCTTGGACTTACAATATTCATTTTAGCTAAATATTTTAAAGTTTTCTCTACTAAAAACTCAGTTTCAAATCTAGGAATTAAAACATTAGTATTGACTTTTATCGTATTTCCCCAAAAATCAACATTACCAATTATATATTGAACTGGTAACCCATTGGTTAATTTTTTTAAAGCTTCTTTTTGGGCGGCCCTTGGTAGATATTTTTTTATTAATTCTTCATCACTCATTAGAAATTAAAATTTTCTCCCGCCAATTTTAACCTCATATCCTCAGTTATTAAGGCTTCTATTATTGGGTCTAAATTTCCTTCCATAACTCTATCAAGTTCCATTATAGAAAAATTAATACGATGGTCAGTTACCCTATTTTGAGGGTAATTATAAGTTCTTATTTTTTCTGATCTATCTCCTGTTCCAATTTTGCTTTTTCTGGTTTCCCCAATTTCATCCGCTTGTTTTTGTCTCATTGCAGCATTTAACTTAATCTTTAGTAATCTGATAGCATTTTCCTTATTTTTTAATTGACTTCTTTCGGTTTGGCAAGCCACAATAAATCCGGTTGGAATATGAGTTATTCTTACTGCTGAATTAGAAGTATTGACTGATTGACCACCAGCACCACTGGAATGAAATACATCTATTTTTAAATCGCTTTCTTTAATATCAATATTTACATCCTCTACTTCAGGCATGACCAAAACAGTAGCGGTAGATGTATGAACTCTTCCTTGAGTTTCTGTAGCCGGAACTCTTTGTACCCGATGCGATCCATTCTCGTATTTTAATTTGGAATATACATTGCTTCCTTTTATCATACATTCAATTTGGGAAAATCCTCCTGAAGTTCCTTCAATAGAATTTAATACTTCAATTTTCCAACCATTTTTCTCTGCATAATAAGAATACATCCTAAATAAGTCACCAGCAAAAATATTTGCTTCATCCCCGCCAGCAGCTCCTCTTATTTCCATAATAATATTTTTATTATCATTTTCATCCTTTGGCACTAATAAAATTTCTAATTCTTTTTTTATTGATTCTAATTTTTCTGATAAATCTTTTACTTCATTAGCAGCTATTTCATGAAAATCAGGATCGTTTATTAAAGAATTCGCCTCTAACATAGCTTTTTCTATCTTTTGATATTCTTCATATTTAGTAACAATCTCTTCTAAATCACTTTTTTCTTTAGATAACGTTTTTAATTTATTATAATCACTTAAAACTTCAGGCTTTATTAATTCTAATTTCAATTCTTCATACTTATTCTTAATGTCTTCTAATCTTTCAAACATAAAAATCACCTTTTTCTTAAAAATTATACCATTTTAATTGGTTACTGACAACTAAGCTAATCACTTTTCTAAAGGTACTATTTGAATATTACAATGTTTCACAAAATCAAATCTACTTTCAATTTCATCATGAATTTTTTTCACAGTTTGATTAGCTTTTTTTAATGTTATATTACCATTTAAGGCAATTTCTAAATCAATATATACCTTATTACCAAACATTCTCGTTTTCAAATCGTTAATAACAATATTCTTATATATTTCTATTATTGCTTCTCTAATTTCGGTCATAGTTTTTTCATCACAAGAGGAGTCTAGCATTTGATTTATTGCCTCTTTAAAAATTTCTAAAGCACTTTTTATAATTAATAAACAGATTAAAATACTACATATAGGATCTAATAAAGGAAAACCATGCCTAGCTCCTAAAATTCCTATAAAACTGCCAACTGATGATAAAGCATCACTTCTATGATGCCATGCATCCGCTTCCATAGATGGCGACTTTATTCTTTTAGCAATTTTTATTGTATATCTAAACATTAATTCTTTAATTATTATAGATATTAAAGAAACAATTAAAGCTAACATGCCTGGAATCTTTAAATTAGAATGGCCAGTAATTATTGCCTTTATGCCAACATAACCTACGCCGATTCCAGTAACTAAAAGAAAAAACGACAAAATAATAGCAAAAACCGATTCTATTCTTTCATGACCATAAGGATGATCGTTATCAGCTTCTTTGTTAGAAATTGATAAACCAAAAATTACTATTATGGTTGTAAAAGCATCAGATAAAGAATGGATTGCATCAGACACCATGGCATTAGAGTGAGCAATAAAGCCCGCTAAAAGTTTAATTATAAATAAAATAAAATTTATTACTAAAGTTAGTATAGAGGCTTGAATACCAATATTTTTAAATATTTTTTTCAAAAAAATCACCCTTCTTAAGTTATAAAAATGTGAAACGCAAAAGTCTCACATTTTATTTTATGTTGGAAATAAAATTTTCAATTAGTAAATTTTAATTACTGAATGGATTCATCCTCTTCATCTACTATTACTAAATCTTTTAAATCGTCTTCTTCTTCATCATCTTGATCTAAATCATTATCGTAAAAAATATCTTCTTCATCAGTTGCTTCCTCTACATTATCATCACTATCTTCATCTAACTCATCAGCAACTTGATCTTCTTCTTCATCTTCAACAACAATGTTTTGGACATGTTTAGTAGCTAAATCCCAATATCCATTTTCAAGTAATACAAATTTTTTATTAATTGATAATAATTCAAAGAAATCCGCTATTCTTTCTTCTATTATAGATTCCGGTAAATCTAAGATTTCACATACTTTTTTAAATAAATCTAACAATTTCATCTTTTTCCCGTTTTTCTCTAAAATAAGATATGCGATTTCATCATAACCCATAGTTTCTAATTCTTCTTTTGGTATATCTTTTAAATTCATATTTCTCTCCCTATTCTTTCACATTATATGCAATAGAAATATATATTACTATTACATTTGTATTATAATTTCTTTTTCTTCTTGATCCATTTTATATTTTAATCGATATAAATCTTTATTAATTATTAACTTACATTCTATTTCATTTTCCATGATTAAATTTTCTTGTTTTAAAATATAAGTAAAAGTTTTTTTAATAAAATCTATTTTAAATATAAATTCCTCATTCTCTCTTTGATAAGTTTTTTGTTTTAAATCTATTATATTAATAGTATTTTGATTTTCAAAATACTTTATTTTTTCCTCTTTAAATTCACATATTCCGTTATTGTTAATTACATCTTTTCCATCGTTTAATAATCGCCACTTTATTACCCTTTTTATGTAATCACCTCTTTTTTCTTAAAAACTATACCATATCACATATATAATTTCAACATAATTTTAGCGTTTTTTTACATAATAATTTTAGGTGATTGAATTGCGTGTTTTAAAATTAGGAGCTAAAATTATTCTCTTCTCTTTTATTTGCTTTGTAGTTTGTTATATTGGAATAAATATATATGCTTTAATTACTCCCAAAATTAATATAACAAATAATGGCACTTATTATCTTTATGATAATAATGATAATTTAGTATATCAAGGAAGTAGTACATCTTCATGGGTAAATATAGAAGATATAGATAAAAAATTAGTTGAAGCTGTTGTGGCAATTGAAGATAAGAAATTTTATCAACATAAAGGTTTTGATTTACTTAGAATTGGCAAAGCAATGTTAACAAATATTGAAACCGGATACATTGTCCAAGGGGCTTCCACAATTACGCAACAATTAGTCAAAAATTTATATTTAGATTTTGATAAAACTTGGAAAAGAAAGATAGAAGAAGCCTTTTTAACTATTATAACTGAAATTCAATATGATAAGGACGAAATATTAGAAGCCTATTTAAATACAATAAATTATGGAAATGGTAATTATGGCGTTAGTAATGCATCTTTATTTTATTTTAATAAAGATGTAAGCGAACTAACTATGGAAGAGGCCATAATCTTAGCGGGAATTCCTAAAAGTCCTAATAAATTTAATCCTGTATCTAATAAAGAGGAATCTATAAACAGAGCGAAAATTGTAGCCAAAGCATTATTAAATAATGGATATATTAATGAGGCCACATACGAGCAACTTAACTTTGAAAATGTAGAAATATATGGTAAAGCTAATGAAAAAAATTTACAGATGTTAATGTATTATCAAGATGCAGTTTATAAAGAATTAGAAAATCTAGGAATAAGTAAACAATTTTTAGAAACTGGAGGGCTAAAAATATATACCAATCTTGATATTAACAAACAAACTAGTTTAGAAAAAAACATTTTAAATAATATTCAAGAAGATCCAGAATTACAAGTAGCAAGTGTCATTGTAGATCCAGAGACGGGCAAAATTGAAGCTTTAACCGGAGGCCTTGATTATGGAAAAAGTCAATTTAATAGAGCTACAGAGTCCAAAAGACAAGTGGGATCAACTATGAAACCATTTTTATATTATACTGCCCTAGAAAATAATCTAACTTCCTCTTCCAAATTTACAAGTGAATATACTATTTTTAATATAAACAATAAAGAAAATTATTCACCGACCAACTTTAATAATAAATATGCGAATAAAGAAATTACTATGGCTGCTGCTATTGCGTTTTCAGATAACATATATGCAATTAAAACTAATTTATTTCTTGGAGTAGATGCTTTAGTAGAAACAGCTAAAAGGACCGGTATAAAAGAAGAACTTATAGGAGTACCCTCTCTTGCTTTAGGAACTGGAGAAATTAATATAATAGATTTTGCTCAAGGTTACAATACTTTAGCTAATGGAGGCTATAAAAAAGAGTTATATTTAATTAGAAAAATAGAAGATAGAAATGGTAATGTTATATATACAAAAGAAAATAAAAAAGAATTAGTATTAAACCCTAATTATGTATACATATTAAATGAATTATTATCCAATACTACTAGTTCAGCATTTAAAGACTATACCACTGCTACGGCAGCTAGTATAGCTAGTAAACTAAGCCGAAAGTATGCTATAAAAACAGGAACTACTGCTACAGATTACTGGACTGTAGGTTATAATAAAGATGATTTATTATTGGTATGGATAGGCTATGATAATAATAAAGAGTTTGCTAAAAATTATAGTTATATTCCTAAAAATATTTGGGCTGATACAATGGAAGAAATTCAACAAAATGTTTCCGATAACTGGTATAATACTCCTGATAATATAATTGGTGTTATTTTAGATGCCGTTACTGGCGAAGTTACCAACGATCAAAATAGAGCAATTATGTATTATTATTTAAAAGGTAGTGAACCATATATAACCAATGTTAATAAAGAAGAAAAAGAGAGTTAATGAACTGAACCCCAAAAGTTGGACAGTTTAATTATTCAAGGATTGTAACCTAAATTGAACGGGTGACAATCCTTT
>CANRDE010000008.1 GCA_947629325.1 uncultured Bacilli bacterium | reverse complement strand
CCGGGTGGTGGGCTCTTTTATTATATCAAAAAACCACACCTTTTTGTGGTGCGGTTCAAATTTCAATTTAGGAAAAAGTAAACAATTAATACTAATATGTTTACTTTTTATTTGTATTCTCATAAATATATTAATAACACTTTACTTACTTTATAAAAACATTATAATAATGCTATGAACAAAGAAGAATTAAAATTAAAAGAGAAATTTAATAAGTTCTGGTTAACAATTTATCCTATTGAAAAAGAAGAAATAAAGGCATTTTATAAATATATTGAATATTTAAAAGAAAAAATGGTAAAAATTACAATTACAAAATCTGAGTTTAAAAAAATTCAAAATTTATTTTTGCGGAAACACTTTGATTATTTAGACGAACTATACTCTAATATTTTAGTGGGAAATTATAACTCCGTTGCATGCTTACTTAGAATTATTGTTGAAAATTACTGTTCCTTCTATTTTATTAAAAAATTTCAAAAGCAAAAAATATATAACGATTGGATTCTATGGAGTACTTTTAAATTAAAACAATTATTTAATGAAACACCTTATCAAACTAAAATGGCTGAAGTATATAAGGAATTACAAAAACAATATAAAATAACCAGTGATTTTTCTAGTCAATCATTTGCTTGGCTAAAAAGGGTTTTAAATCTAAATAATTATTCATTCAAAAACGTAAGTAAAATAATATCCCCTAATATATATAAAGATTTCTCTAATCTAAGTAATTATATTCATAACGATGATTTTATAACTAAAACATTTTCTTTTTTCAGTCAAAACGAATTAACTCGTTTTATTTACATCGCTTGTAATTATACCAATGAAATTATTAAAATATATGATAAAAGATATCTAAGGAATAAAAACTATATTAAATTATATACCGCGGCTTTAAAAGCCATAGATAAAAATATAAATTGTTTTTCTAATTAATTATATAAAACAAAAAAGAATAGATTATCAATCTATTCTTCTTTTAATTGCATTAATTATTTTATAATTTCTGATACTACACCAGCACCAACAGTACGTCCGCCTTCACGAATTGAGAACTTAGTACCATTTTCAAGCGCTACTGGAGCAATTAATTCAACTGTCATGTCAACATTATCACCAGGCATTACCATTTCAACACCAGCAGGTAACTCAATAACACCAGTTACATCTGTAGTTCTGAAATAGAATTGTGGACGATAATTTGAGAAGAATGGAGTATGTCTTCCGCCTTCTTCTTTAGAAAGAACATAAACACTTGCTTTAAACTTAGTATGAGGAGTAACACTTCCCGGTTTAGCTAATACTTGACCACGTTCAACGTCTTCACGAGCAATTCCACGTAGAAGTACACCAGCATTGTCTCCTGCTTGAGCAAAATCTAATGATTTACGGAACATTTCGATTCCTGTAACAACAGTTTTTTGAGTAGGTTTTAAACCAACTATTTCAACTTCATCATTAAGTTTTAAAACTCCTCTTTCAACACGTCCTGTAACAACAGTTCCACGTCCTGAAATAGTAAATACATCTTCAATACTCATTAAGAATGGTTTATCAGTATCACGAACTGGTGCATCAATGTAACTATCAACGGCTTTCATTAAGTCGCGAATACTTTGAACAGCAGCTTCGTCACCTTCTAGAGCTTTAAGAGCACTACCACGGATAATAGGGCATTCTGTATCGAAACCATATTCACCTAATAATTCTCTAATTTCCATTTCTACTAAGTCTAATAATTCTGGATCATCTACTTGATCACATTTATTCATGTAAACAACAATCTTAGGCACACCAACTTGACGAGAAAGTAGAATATGTTCTCTAGTTTGTGGCATTGGACCATCTGCAGCAGAAACAACTAGGATAGCACCATCCATTTGAGCAGCACCAGTAATCATGTTTTTAACATAGTCTGCGTGTCCTGGACAGTCTACGTGAGCATAGTGACGTGTATCAGTTTCATACTCAACGTGAGCTGTATTAATTGTAATACCTCTTTCCCTTTCTTCTGGAGCACTGTCGATATTTTCATAAGCGACAAATTTACCAAAATATTTAGTGATCGCAGCAGTTAATGTAGTTTTACCATGGTCAACGTGTCCAATAGTACCTATATTAACGTGTTCTTTAGAACGATCAAATTTTTCTCTTGCCATATAATAATTTCCTCCTTTTCTTTATTACTATTATATTTTATCTAATGCTTGAATTTTTTTCAAGTATTATTCGGCTTTTAGTGTGTTATAAATTAATTAACACTATTTTTCTTAATAATTTCATCCGCAATATTCTTAGGAACTTCTTCATAATGATCTAATGTCATTGTGAAAGTACCACGACCTTGCGAATTAGAACGTAATGTGGTAGCGTACCCAAACATCTCAGCTAATGGAACCATTGCATTAATTGATAGGGCATTTCCTCTAGATTCATTACCAAGAGGTTTTCCTCTTCTGGAAGTCAAGTCACCCATTACATTTCCCATGTATTCTTCAGGGACTACTACTTCAACCTTCATTATTGGTTCAAGTAATACTGGCTTACATTTTTTAGCAGCTTCTTTTAAAGCCATGGAAGCAGCAATTTTGAAAGCCATTTCTGATGAATCGACATCATGATAAGAACCATCAAATAAGGTTGCTTTAACATCTACTACAGGATAGCCAGCAATCATACCACCAGCCATTGCTTCTTGTAAACCTTTATCTGTAACAGGTATATATTCACGAGGTACAACTCCACCAACGATAGCATCAACAAATTCATATCCTTTTTCAGGATTAGGTTCAAATCTAACCCAAACATGTCCATATTGTCCACGACCACCGGATTGTTTAATATATTTTCCTTCACATTCAGCTGTTTGAGTGATAGTTTCACGATAAGCAACTTGAGGACGGCCAATGTTGGCATCAACATTATATTCGTCTTTCATTCTTCTTACTAATACTTCTAAGTGTAATTCACCCATACCACTAATAACAGTTTGACCTGTTTCAGGATCGGTTTTATATCTAAATGTTGGATCTTCTTCAGCCAACTTTTGTAATGCTTGACCAAGTTTTTCTTGATCGGCCTTACTTTTTGGTTCAATCGCTTCATCAATAACAGGATCTGGGAATTCCATTCCATTCATAATTACTGGATTTTTTTCATCGCATAAAGTATCAGCGGTTGTAGTATTTTTTAAACCAACTAAAGCCGCAATTTCTCCAGTATAAACATCAGTTATTTCTTTTCTTTGGTTAGCATGCATTTGTAAAATACGGCCAACCCTTTCTTTAACATTCTTTGTACTATTTAAAATATATGAACCACTTGATAAATGTCCAGAATAAACTCTAAAGAAGGCTAAATGTCCTACATAAGGATCGGCAGCAATCTTAAAAGCCATAGCCGTAAATGGTTCTGAATCACTAGGGTGACGTTTTACCAAATTACCATTAAAATCTGTACAATCAATCGCTTCAACATCTGTTGGAGCAGGCATATAATCAATAACAGCATCAAGAGCTAACTTAACACCAGTATTAGATAAGGCACTACCACAAAGAACTGGGAAAAATTCTGCCGCTAAAACACCTTTTCTAATAGCGCTTTTAATTTCAGCAACAGTTAACTCTTCGCCTGATAGATATTTTTCCATCAATGCATCATCAAACTCTACTGCTTTTTCTACTAATTCTAATCTCTTAGTTGCCACTAAATCTTTTAAATCATATGGAATAGGAATTTCAGTGTAATTTTCATGTTCATCGGCTCTATCAAATTGATAAGCCTTTTGTTCAATTAAATCAACTATTCCATGGAAATCATTTTCAGAGCCAATTGGCCATTGAATTGGAGCATAATTAACGCCTAATCTTTTTCCTATTGTATCTAGGCTAAAGCTAAAATCAGCACCAATTTTATCCATTTTATTAACGAATATCATTCTTGGAACTTTATATTCTGTAGCTTGACGCCATACAGTTTCTGATTGAGGTTCAACCCCTGCATTACCATCAAGTAAACAGATAGATCCGTCTAAAACTCTTAAACTTCTTTGAACTTCCACAGTAAAATCTACGTGGCCCGGAGTATCGATAATATTTAAACGGTATCCTTTCCAGTGAGCAGTTGTCGCTGCACTAGTTATAGTAATTCCCCGTTCCTTTTCTTGCTCCATCCAATCCATTTGAGATTCTCCATCATGAGTTTCTCCAATTTTATGTGTAATACCAGTATGAAACAAAACTCTTTCTGTAAATGTTGTTTTACCAGCATCGATATGAGCCATTATACCAATATTACGTATTTTATCAATTGTTACATCTCTTCCCATAAACAATTACCATCTATAATGAGCAAATGCTTTATTAGCTTCTGCCATTTTATGAGTGTCTTCGCGTTTTTTAACTGCTCCACCTTCACCATTGGCAGCATCTATTATTTCATTTGCTAAATTAATAGACATTCCCTTTCCATTTCTTAATTTTGCATAATTAACTAACCAACGAAGTGCCAATGTTTGCGCTCTTTCATCAGTAACTTCTACTGGAACTTGATAGTTAGATCCTCCAACACGACGAGATTTAACCTCTAATGCTGGACTAATATTTTTTAAAGCTTCATTATATACATCCATTGCTTTCTTACCTGTTTGTTTTTCTACAATTTCAAAAGCTTCATACAAAATTTTTTGAGCAGTACCTTTTTTACCATCTATCATAATTGTATTAACTAATTTTGTAACAATTTTTGAATTATATATAGGATCAGGTAATACATCTCTTTTTATTGCTCTTCTTTTACGCATTTTTATTCCTCCTTTTTTTAAATTACTTAATTATTTACCTTTTTTAGTTCCGTATCTACTACGAGCTTGTTTACGATTTTCTACTCCATGAGTATCCAATGTACCACGCACAATATGATAACGAACACCAATTAAATCTTTTACACGTCCTCCACGAACTAAAACAACGCTATGTTCTTGTAAATTGTGGCCTTCGCCTGGAATGTAAGCATCTATTTCTTTTCCATTTGAAAGTCTAACACGCGCATATTTTCTTAAAGCTGAGTTTGGCTTTTTAGGAGTTTTAGTTCCTACACGAGTACAAACGCCTCTTTTTTGTGGGCTTTTTGTGTCAGTTTGCTTTCTCTCCAATGTATTAAAACCTACATTTAAAACCGGACTCTTACTTTTTTTAGTTTTCTTTTGACGATTTTTCTTTACTAATTGATTTATTGTTGGCATATTCTCATTCTCCCTTCCATGAACACGAATCCAAGTGTATCAAATATTTTTTTAAATTAAGTTCTACCAAGGTAGAACCTAAATAAAATGCGATATTAATATATCATTTTATTATATGTTTTGTCAACTATTTTTATAATGAAAAAAACAAATTTTAATAATTTAAACTTTGATAGTAAGGGCAAGAAATAAATCCATTATATTGATTAATAGAATCGACATTAGAAACTATAACGTATCCTGCACATATATTACCATCACTATCAATAAAATTACTAATATAGCCTCTATTTATAAGCGTAGTCAAACTTATTTTAGTTTCCCCATTAATATTTATTTTTTCTGTTTCCACATAATTTTTAGCAGCGGTTTCCAATTTAGCTTGCAATTCAAAATATTGTCTATTACCAATGGAACTTTCAAAAGACCCATACAATTTTGAGATAAAATAAACCGACACAAACAGCGCTATCAACAAGCCCCCACTTAGTAAAAACATTTCTAATGTTCCCCAACCTTTATTATTTAATTTCATTAAAAATATAACCCACCTGTCTATTTTTCTGGTAACTTCTCTTTTACCTTTATAAATATATGTCCAAATTGTTTGCCATATATACTATTTCGTTCATAAGTTATTGATTTATAACCTAATCCCCAATAAACATAAACATGACCATCATCATAGCTTAACGTTTGTTCCTTTAATACTACTAACATTGGTTCATTATTTTGATATCTTACATATTCAGTAATAACTAAGCCAATATATACTGCCACTATTAATACTGCCATAACTTTAAGTAAAATCCCCAATGTTTTTTTCATAGTATCACCACTATTAATTATAAATTAATAGCCGCAAAAATGCAATAACTTGGCTTTAAAATAAAAAAAGTTAATACCATAACATTACGTTTGGTATTAACAATTTCTTATTCAATACTATGCTAATTCTACTTCAGCGCCAGCTTCAGTTAATTGATCTGCAATAGCTTTAGCTTCATCAGCTGGAATGTTTTCTTTGATATTTCCACCATTATCAGCTAAACCTTTAGCTTCAACTAATCCTAAGCCAGTAATTTCTTTAATAATTTTAATAACAGCAATCTTATTACCGCCAGCACTCTTAAGAACTACTGTTTTAGTACTAGAGCCTTCATCTTCAGTGCTTTGAGCAGGAGCAGCTGCTACTGCTACAGCAGATGGATCAACACCAAATTCTTCTTTCATTGCATCAACTAATTCTTTTACTTCAAGAATTGTCATTTCTTTTAATGAACTTATAAATTCATCTTTTGTTAATTTTGCCATTCTAATCTTCCTTTCCTTCTAATTTTTCGGCATAAAGATTTAAACTTATTGATAAATCTTTTACATATTGAATCATACCACCAGCAAGCATTGTAAGAAGTCCTTCTCTAGATGGAATACTTGCATATTCTTTAATAGTCTCAAGACTTGCTACATCGCCACTAATAATTCCAACACGAATATTTAACTTTTCATGATTTTTAGCATACTCAGCAATAACTTTTATAGGTTCCAACAAATCTTTGCCAAATAAAATAGCATTTGGGCCCTCAAGAAATTCATCCATATTAAGTTTAAGTTCATCCAATGCTCTTTTTAAAAGAGTATTTTTAAAAATTCTAACCTTTGAACCAATTTCATTAAGTTTATTACGGAGTTCTGTCATTTCAGCAACAGTTAAACCTTGATATTGAAATAATATAACTGATTCACTATTCTTAATATTATCAATAATTTCACTTACGATAGCTTTCTTTTCATTAAGAATTTTTTCACTTGCCATTTTTCCTCCTTATATATTAAGAAAAGCTTCCGATATGGGAAGCCAAAACAATAAGTTTAAGATTCCCCTCGGCAGGATTTTTAAAAACATAAGTTTCCCCGCTGTCTTCGGTTTTCTTTTCTTTAAGTATTATATACTACAACTATTAAAATTTCAAGAATAAATTATTAAATTTCAAATGAACTTTTTTCAACCTTAATACCAGGTCCCATAGTTGTAGAAATTGCTATTTTATCTATAAATACACCTTTAACAGCTTGTGGTTTTGCTTTATTTATAGTTTTAATAACATAATCTAAATTTTCAAGTAATTTGTTGTCTTCAAATGAAACTTTTCCAATTATAGTATGAATATTACCATAAGAATCAGTCTTATAAGTAACCATACCACTTTTTAAATTTTTTACAACTTCAGCAACTTTTGGAGTTACAGTTCCTGTTTTAGGATTAGGCATTAAACCTTTTGGTCCTAAGATATTACCAATTTTTCCTACTTCAGGCATCATGTCTGGAGTTGCAACCATTACGTCAAAATCAAACCAGTTTTCATTTTTAATTTTATCTAACATGTCTTTATCGCCAACATAATCAGCGCCAGCGTTTTTAGCTTCTGAAGCTAAATCACCTTTAGCAATAACTAATACCTTTTTACTTTTACCAGTACCATTAGGCATTACCAAAGAGCCACGTAATTGTTGATCGGTTTTTTTCGCATCTATATTTAATTTAATTGCTACTTCAACAGTAGAATCAAATTTAGTAACAGATGTACTTTTAACTAATTTGATAGCTTCTTCTTTAGTGTATAGTTTATTACTTTCAACGTTTTTAGAAACTTCCACATATTTCTTACTATGTTTTCTCATATATTCCCTCCTAACTGTGGTTAATTAGCGGATTCTTTTTATCTTTATTTTTTATTATTTTTCTTCTTCTTCGGTTTCTTTTTCTTCTTCGCCAACTACAGGAACATCAACTGGAGTATCAGCCTTAACTTCTTCCTCCATCGCTTCAAGTTCAGCTTCACGCTTAGCCATTTCTTTTTCTTCTTCTAAGGCTTCTTGTGCTTGTTCTTGTAATTCTTTATCATTACGTCCCGAAATAGCAATTCCCATATTACGAGCTGTACCTTCAATAATATTCATTGCTTCTTCAACGGTATAAGCATTTAAATCAGGTAATTTTGTCTCTGCTATGCTTTTTAAATCAGCTTCTGAAATTGTTGCTACTACTTGATTTGCTCCTTTAGCACTACCCTTTTGAATTTTAGCTACCTTTTTTAACAAAAATCCTGCTGGGGGAGTTTTTAATACAAAATCAAATGATCTATCATCATAAATACTTATTTCGCATGGAACAATATCTCCCATTTTTTCACGTGTTGCATCATTAAATTTAGTACAAAAATCTTGTAGATTAATTCCAGCTGGTCCTAAAATTGTTCCAACTGGAGGAGCTGGGGTTGCTTTTCCCGCTTGAATTTCAAGTTTAACTTTCTTTACGATTTCTTTTGCCACGAAAACACCTCCTATAAAAATTTTTCCGTGTTAGTGGTACCGGGCAAAATCCGCATTCCCTCCCACTAAACAAAAACAATTATAAACTAATTGCATGTTAAATAATACCATACTTACCTTAATTATGCAATAGTTCTTGCTTTAAAACTTATGTCTACTTTTAAAAAATTATAATAAAAACTCTCGCTTTTTCATACATATTATGATATTATTTAGTTATATTAAGGATAAGAGGTTTTGTTATGGCCAAAAAGTTTTTCTATAATAAAGTTTATAATACCAAACGAACTATTATCAATTTGGTAATAATTGGAGTATGTGTTATTGGGATAATTGTGTGCTTCATTGTAACTTCAAATTTTCAAGGCGAAAATAAAAATAGTCCTCAAGGCGAGCTTAGTATTAAAAATGAAGTTACGGTAGAAGTTAATGAAAAAATTAATAAAGATATATTCTTTTCTAAAATTGAAAATGTTGATTTAGATACTATTGAAATTAATTATCCAGAAGATTTTAAAACTAACAAAGTTGGAGATTATGAAATTAATATTCTAATTAGCGGCAAAAATTATACATCAAATCTTAAAGTTGTAGATACAACCAAACCAATATTAGAATTAAAGGAACTTACTATAAAACCAAATACCTCTTATATAGCAAATGAATTTGTAACATCTTGTACCGATAATAGTGAAGAAAATTGTATAATCGATTTTTACAAAGGCGTAGATGAAGAAGGAAACGAAATTGATTATTCAAAATACCGAGAAGCAGGAACATATCCTGTAAAAATAGCCGCCAAAGATTCAGCAGGAAATCAAACTGTACAAGAAACTAAATTAACTATTACGGATGACAGTTCTTCTAAACCACCAGTAAATCCTGAGAATCCAGAACCAGAGACTCCAACAACTTGTAAATATGGAAACGGAGAATATGATACAGAAAATTACTTAATTGCAGTTGATATAACAACAAATAATTGCGCAGTAAGCCTAGACTTATATAAAGATGAAACTCTATCAGCAGAATTAAATAAATTAATGGAATCAGAAACTACTAAAATTATTAAAGATGTTGAAGCATTAAACTTAAGTGGTACATTGGCTTTAAATAGGAAAATAATTGCTGTGGTTAATAAAACAAATAATGGTATAGTAGGTTATGAATTAAGAATGATTGTTACAATTACTAATAATGATCAAGCTGATACCGTTGTAGATTATAAAGTTGATAAAAATGGTCAAAGAGTTTTCACTACAAATCCTCATAATCTTAAATCTGAATAAATGGTGCGCTTGAAATTACAATTAAAAAAATCATACATTTAAATATGTATGATTTTTATTTTAAATTTTTATACTTGGAATTAAAATTTTTTATTGTAACTAATAACACACAAATTAACACAATAGTATATAATACGAGAAATGCTATATGCCATAACATATAAAATGTAGAATTAGTAGATAATACTTCTATATAAGAATAACCTATATCTTCTACTAAATCAAAAGGCACTTTTAATAAAATAAAGAGCAATATCATATAAATAATCTCAATAATCATTTTTCTTTTAATATTTTTATCTTTACTTTTAAACAGCTCTATAAAATCATTAATGTTTTCAGTTAATGAAGAAAAGACGCCATTATTCAATTTATTATAATCAATTCCATGTTTTTGATAAATCTCTGCTGCTATTTTTTTGATATCTTTGTCATTTTCTAGTTTTTGTTCATATAACGCTAATTCTTTTTGCCTTTCTTCTTTTAACAAAAATTTTAGCTCCCTAGCCAATCGTTCTATTCTTTTTTCTTTCATACTATATCCTTACTTTTTTCCTATTATTATTAAACCAGCAAACCCGCCAATTAAAACCACAAAAATACCAATAATAATTAGAGCGTCATATTTACCAGATTCAGTTTCTTTATCGCCTTGCCCACGATCTTTTTTTAATTTATCTATATTAATATTTGCTTTCTTTGCCAAATCACTTACAACATCAACGGGCTTTTCCGCTTTATTTAATTCTACTATGCGATCATGCATATCTTCTATATCTTGAACTCCAATTTGAATATAGTCGCCCACAACAATGGTCGGTGTATACAACTGCTTAGAATCTTCATCAAAATATTCCAATGAGGCAACCATAAGATTATATAAATCTTCACTGCCTAAAATCCATTTTCCTTGTTGATCTGATCCACTCCAAACTTCCAAATCTACTAATTCAAATAAATCTGGTTCTTCTTCAAGAAGACCATCAAAATATTCAAAGGCATATTCACAGGCCGAACAGCCATTTTTAGTAAACATATAAACTTTTGTTTTGTTTGCAGCATTTACAACTGGTATTATCATAAAAGATACTAATATTAATATACTAGCTAATAAAAATTTTTTCATACTATATCTCCCTAATTAATTATAACAAAACCATAAAAGGTTTAAAAGTTATTTCTCCAATGTTTTAAATATCTTCACAATTCTTACTATTATTTCTTTATCCTCTATATCTATTTTATTAGTTGAGAGTAAGGTGGCAAGCCCATTAGAATACAACCATAAATGCATAAATAATTCTTTGGCTTGGTCAAAAGTATATCCGTGTTTATTTACTAAATTAATGATGGCCCCTTGATTCCATTTTTCATTTAATACGTCATCAATTGTTTGCCATTTAAGATTATTAGATAAAAATAAACTGATAAAAAGATTTTTATAATATTTTGCAAATTCCACATAGGCCACACATAATGTAACTAAGGCTTTTTTATTATCAACTCTACTAGTAATAAATTCATCATATTGCCTATATATTTCTTTATAAATATCTTCTTTTATTTCATCCATATTTTGGTATATACGATATAAAGGTTTGGTAGATATTTTAAGCTCTTTAGCTAAATCTCTAGCATTTAAACTATCCCAACCTTTTTTATTAATCATAACTACTGCTTTTTTTATTATCATTTCTTTACTTAATTTACAGCTTGCTGGCATAAAACCCTCCAATCTATAACTTAAAGGTAACTTTCGTTACCATTATATTCTTTTCTTATATTTTTGTCAAACAAAAACACTTAAAGCATATTACCTTAAGTATTTTTATTTAAAATATTTGCGCTTTTATTCAACGCGAAGTTCGGCGCCGCATTTTTCTTTTAAAATATTTAAAATATTATTGATTTTTTCCGTTATTTGTTCAGATGTCATTGTTGTTCCTTCATTAATCATTCTAATTTTTAATGTAACTGATTTTTTTCCTTCTGGGATTTGATTTCCATTATATTCATCTACAAATTCAACTTCTTTAACCAAATGTTTAATATCATTTACAATCGATGACCAACCAACATTTTTATCAACTAATATAGACAAGTCTTTTTCCACTAATGGAAGTTCTGGTAATCTTTCATATTTATTGGTTCTAGAATCATAAGCTTTTAATTTATCAAAATTAATTTCAAACAGCGCCACATTTGTTCTTTTTATTTTGGCCTCTTGCATAACTTGGATGGATACTAATCCTAATGAACCAATATTCACATTATCTTTCATAATATTTAAATATGCATTATTATCTGCCCAACTAGGCTTTTCCCCTTGTTCCCAAGATAAATCTTCCATATGACAATATCTAGGCATATTTTCTATTATACCTTTTAATTCATAAAAGATTCCTTTGGCATCTTTTCCAACGATACAACCAGTTAAATAATTACTTTGAATTGGTAATATTTCATCATCAGATGATGGTCGATAATCTCCTTTTTCATAAACTTGTTTGCTTTCAAACAACTTGAAATTATCATAATATCTTAAATTTTTAGATATTGCTTCTAACATACCCGGAATCAAGGATTTCCTTAAATAAGCTAAATCCGGAGCTGGAGGTGTTGCTAATTTTAAAGCGTTTTTTAAATCGATTTTTGAAGCTTTGATAAATTTTTCTTCAATCCAAGGATATGTATATATTTCATAAAAACCACATCTGAATGCTAAATATTCCCTTATTCTTTTATCTAATAAAAAGTTATTTTGAATTACGGAGTTATACATAGAAACATTGATTGGTTTAGGTTCAAAACTATCAAAACTTAAGATTCTGGCAATATCTCCCATTACATCGTCTTTAAGAGAAACATCTCCCGTTGATCTCCAAGTTGGGACAATAATATTATATTTATTATTATCGTATGTTAAATCATATCCTAAAGATTTTAAGATTTGTTCAATTTTTTGAGTTGGTATTTTTTTACCTAACCTTACATCTAAAAAATCTTGAGTTAATTCAATCACACTATTTTGAGTTGGATTCGGATATATATCGGCATATTTAATTATTGTACTTTCAGGAAAGAGTTCTTTTATTAAATTTAAAGCTAAATTAACACCGTCATCAACTCTTTGGGTATCAATTCCTTTTTCATATCTAATAGAAGCATCGGTCTTTTCAGCAAATCTTTTGCCCGTTTTTCTAATTGTACCCGCCGAAAAATTAGCCACTTCCAAAACAATTCCCGTAGTATCAGGTAAAATAGAGTCCTTTTTGCCTCCTCTAATACCTGCTAAGGCCATTGCATCATTTTCATCACTAATTACTAAATCATCTTTCGTTAAATTAAGGGTATTATTATCTAATAATAATAATTCTTCATTTTCTCTTGCATTACGAACTATTATTTTTTCGCCATTAACATGAGTTTTATCAAAAGCATGAAGAGGTTGTCCTACAGCCATCATTACATAATTAGTAATATCCACAATAGCATTTATAGGCCTTTGACCAGCTTTAACTAATAAAGATTTCATCCACATTGGTGATTCTTTTTCATAAATACCATCAATTTCTACGGCAACATACCTATTGCATTTTTGCATTTCCTTTATTTCTACATTATATTTTGGTAAATTAGGTTCTAAATTAAACTTTTCTAATTTTCTTAAAGGCGCATTATAAATAGCTGATAATTCTCTTGCAATTCCGTAATGTCCCCATAAATCAGGACGATTAGATAAAGATTTATTATCAATTTCTAAAACCGTGTCATTCATGTCAATTAAACTGGCAATGGCCTCTCCAGGCTTACAATCAATTCCTTTTAAATCTACTATTTCTGTTTCACAATGAGCTGGAAAGAAATCATTCAAATAAACTTCAGAAGCGGCACAAATCATGCCATAAGAAGATTCTCCTCTCATTTTTACCTTTTCAACTTTTACTGGTTCTCCTTCTCCATGCCAAACAACTTCGGCGCCTGGTTTAGAAACAACCACATATTCACCCTCATAAAGGTTTGAACCGCCACATACTATTTGGACTGGGCATTCTTCTCCAATGTCTGTTAAACAAATTTTTAATCTGTCAGCATTTGGATGTTGTTTTACCTCTAATATTTTACCAACTACAATATCATGAAATTTATCAGCAACTTTCTCCACCTTTTCAACTTCTACTGTCCTAAGGGTCATATCATATGCTATTTGTTCATCGGTCAAATCAGAAGGTAAATCTACATATTTTTTTATTAAATTTAATGATACTCTCATTTTTTCTCCCTTCTATTTAAATTGTTTTAGAAATCTTAAATCAGCACTATGGAATAATCTTACATCATCTACTCCATATCTCATCATTACTAATCTATCTAAACCTATATTTATATAAAATCCGGTCCATTCTTCTGGATCTAATCCTGCTGATTTTAATACATTTGGATGAATAACTCCTCCCGGCATTACTTCAATCCATCCGTTATGGTTGCAAACTTTGCAGCCTTTGCCTCCACATACTAAACATTCCATATCTATTTCATAACCGGGCTCTGTAAAAGGAAAGAAACCTTCTCTCATTCTTGTATTAATCTTACGACCAAATACTTTTTCTAAAATCGTTTGAATCATAACCATACCAGAAGAAAAGGATATATTTTTATCAACAATCAAAGCCTCGTATTGATAAAAGGCTCTTTCGTGTCTAGCATCCGTAGTTTCGTTTCTAAAAGCTCCTCCTGGATATACAAATCGAGCTGGCGCTCCATGTTTTAATAAGTATCTAACTGATCCTCCCGTTAAATGAGGTCTTAAGCAAATTCTTTCTGCGCCTTCTTTTTCTTCAGTTCCTTCAATCCAATATGTATCCATTGATTGACGTGCTGGATGATCTTTAGCAAAATTTAAATTATCAAAAGCATATTTTTCACTACTTATATCATCTTCGCTATAAATCTCAAAGCCTAAAGATAAAAAGGCTTCGTTTAAATCATAGCGCATTTGGGTTATTGGGTGAAGCGCGCCTTCGCTAACTTTTTTTCCAGGTATAGATAAATCTATTGGTTCATCTAATACGCTCATGGAAGCAATTAATTGTTCTTCTTTTTCTTTTAATTGATCTTCAAATAATGTCTTTATTTCCGTAGTCAAAATCCCAATTGCTTTTTTCTCGTCGGAAGGTAAAGTACCCATAGATTTTAAAATTTCTGATAATTTACTTTTTTTACCCATTAAACTTTTTCGTAAATTTTCTATTTCGTTTAAATCTTTAGCATTATTTATACTTTCTAAGCCTTCAACTTTTATTTTTTCTAAATTTTCTTTCATATAAATTCCTTTCTGTTTATCACTTTAAATTTAAAAACGAGCAATAATCCCGAAAGGACGAATTGCTCGTGGTACCACCTTTTTTCATAGTAACATACTATCTCTTACAGATTAACGCTCATCTACGTGTTGACTCCATTATTGAATTTTATTTATTTGCTTTCTATTATGGCTTTCAGTCTTTGACCATAATTCCCTAAATTAGAGTTCAAATTAATTACTATGATAATTTCTTCATCAACAATTTAATTTTTTATTCAATATAATTTTTAATAATTTTCTGCTTTTCTTTCAAAATAACTTTGAGCATGTTTACATACTGGACAAACTTCTGGAGCTTTTTTACCAACAACTACATGACCACAATTACGACATACCCAAATTGTATCTCCCTCACTTGAGAAAACTAATCCTTCATCCATATTAGAAATAAGTTTTCTATATCTTTCTTCGTGTTCTTTTTCGATTTTTCCAACTTCTTCAAAAAGATAAGCGATACGATCAAAGCCTTCTTCTTTAGCAACCTTAGCAAATTCTTGGTACATATCAGTCCATTCATAATTTTCACCAGCTGCCGCATCTTCTAAATTAGTGTGAGTATCAGGAACTTCGCCATTATGTAATTCCTTAAACCACATTTTAGCATGCTCTTTTTCATTATTAGCAGTTTCTTCAAAAATAGCAGCGATTTGTTCATAACCATCTTTTTTAGCTTTACTTGCATAATAAGTATATTTATTTCTAGCTTGGCTTTCTCCAGCAAAAGCAGCCATTAAATTAGCTTCAGTTTTTGAACCTTTCAATTCCATAAAATTCACTTCTTTCTTATCAAAAATTATAAATCATTAAGAAAAAAAAGTAAAGTTTTATTCTTTAGATTTCTTTACTTTTTTTATATCTTTATAAGCCTTTTCTAATTTTGCATTTTTCTCTTCTTTTTGCGAATCTTTATTTTTAGCTAATTTTATAATTTTGATTATATCTTTAATAATTATATACAAAGCAGGAAGCAATATCACAAGAAGCCAGCCTAAACTACTAGACAAGAAAGCTTGAATTCTTCCTAAACCAGGCACAACAGCTTTTACAACTCCGATTAAGTTCTCTTTTTTGACACATGATTGATCTTCTTGGGTATTATTATCTCCTCTAGTGATTAAACAGGTAGAACCATCATCCAAGGTTTTGGTTCCTACTACTCGATGGGTTATTGTCATTCCATATGTAACCTCCCAAGTAGAAATAAATGTTATTACATCATTTTCTTTAACATCATCAATATTTTTAACTTTAGTATTAATGATAACATCATAAACATTGATCGTTGGCTCCATACTTTGGCTTACAATGGTATATACCGAAAATTGAGGTTCATACTTTTGACCTTTGGTAGCATATAATCTAACCGAAATAAAATAATAAAACAAAAGAATCCCTATAATAATTAACAATACAAAGATAGTCCAACTTATAACTGTGGAAATATATTTAAACAATCCCTTAAAATTATATCGTGATTCTTCTTTACTGGTCATAAGACACTTCCTTATTCTAAAATTATTATATACAACTTTGGCGGCATTAACAATATTTATTTTTCAAATTAGTCATTATCTTTATATTCAATTTTAAAATTTGCCTTTATATTATTTTTTAAATTATTAGATTTATTTTGAATTATAGTTTCACTTTTCCAATACATGGTGGTTTTCTCTCCCGGCTTACTTGATATATTATAATTTGTAACCACTTTTAAATTATCCACAATGCCAGATATATCATAATAGCTGTTCATAAGAGGATTAATAGTACTATTAGTAGTACTTATAACATTATTTATATACGTCCAATTTTGATTATCATAAGAGTATGAAAACCTAACCATTAAATCACTATTATTTTTAGAAATGGGATAATGTTTAAAAGTATTTTCTAAAATATTATATTTTACATCAAAAGTTATATTGCCATCTTGTAGAGCACCTTTATTAGTACTAAATTCAATTGTATTAACTTTTTCAATTATAATTTTTTTAGTGTCCTTTAAATCATCTTCCGAAATAGTTCTATCTATTCCCCCATGATTAGTAATTAATAAATTATTTTTAAGATTATTTACTTCTAATACTTCAACTTCTTTATTATTTTGATTTTTATAGTAGTCAATTATGTAAGTAACCGCGGTAAAAAATGTAAAGCCAAAAAGGACAACTAACACACTCAATAAAAGCATTTGTTGGGCAGAACTTTTATAATGCGCCACTTCGTTTATTTCTCTATCTTCTTGGTCATCATAAACTACTTCTTTTATTTTACTATCCACCTTTTTATTCATTGAAGCAATCTCCTTATTCTATTTCAGTATAGCATAGGAACGAAAGTTATTCAATAAACAAAACTGAAAATAAATTTTTAAAACGATTTATTTCATATTTTCCATTAGTTTATTATAATTATTTTTACTTAAATGAATTTTTATTTTAATATCATAGTAATTTGTAATTATTTTCTTTTCTTTAATGCAATTTAATAAATCATTAATTTTATCACTCAAACTTTTACCATCATAATTATTATCAATTTGATAACCATAAATAATTTTATCTCCTGGTTTCATCTCTTCATGATAAACTTTTAATAAATCCTCATCTAGTCCATAAAATTCTACTAAAATATTATCACGTTCTTCAAAAATAATTTCTGTATTATAAGAATCCAAATAACTTATAATTAAATTATCTTTCATTTTATAATTTAAAGATCTTATTAAATAGTTATAATCATTACTATCTACAAAGACAAAATGTGAAAATTCTCCGGCAAATAAACCACAACTAACGCCAAATGTAATCAAAGATACAATGGTGAAGATTAATATTTTTGAAGGCTTAATTCTAATACTAAAAATCACTTTGATTAATGATTCAAGGACAATATATGCCCCTAAAGAAATGCTGACAAGTCCTAAAACTATATAAACTAAAATTACACCGTTGTGAATAAAAAAGAGAATAAAAATTGTAAACGCGATTAAAAAGACAAATATTAAAGCAACCGGAAAGGCCAAACAAGTAGCCATTATTTTAATAAAAATAGAAAATATTTTTTTTAACCAAGAAATATCATTATTAGAATCTCTAATAATAATTTTTTCTTCTTTGATATTTATTTTTTCTTTTTCTGAAGCATTTGCATATGTTTCTGTAACAACTTTAGGTTTTGCTTCTTCATAATAATTTAAATATCTTAATTTATATAATTTAAATAAGCAAAAAACCATAATAATAAAATATACAGCATATAAAATTCCTTGAAAAGTATCTATTACTATTTTCAACATATAATATGGTAACATTCTTAAAAGATTATAAATAATTATTTTAATAGTCCAATTTACTAAAAACAAAAATAAAGCTATTATACCAAAATAAAATAACATTTCTATTACACATTTTATTTTTTGTTTAAAAGTCATACAATAAAACATTTTTATAGCTCTAATAAATGTTTCAATATAATTATTTATTATGTTCAAAAATTTATGGTTTATCTGAGGGCTTTTCTCTTTTATTCCAATTAATTCATCCATACTAGTATTAAATAATTTACATATTGACACAATTTTTTCTGTTTCAGGATAAGCATTATTTGACTCCCATTTAGATACTGCTTGTCTAGATACATTAAGTTCATTAGCTAGTTCTTCTTGTGACATCCCTTTTTCTTTTCGTAATTTTGTTAGTTTTTCTCCAAAACTCATTTTTTTCACCTCAAAATCATTTTATACTAATTTTGGTAATAGCAACCACCAACTTCCAGTTGTTTTATGTTAAATTACAGTTGCTTTTCTTATTATAACTTATCTTTTTTAAAAACGTATTAAAAAAAGACTATTTTACTAGTCTTTTATTGTCCTAAATATTCAATAATTAATCTAACCGTTGCATTAGCAAAATAAGAATTAGTATTTATATCATTTATCGCCGGACTTCTTAAGAAAAATTCTTTTGATGTTAAGTTAATTAATTCATATTTATTAGAAGTATCTTCTACCGTAACTATTCCATCACCATATATTTGCACCGGAATATTTTCATTAGTAAACTTACTATCCCCAATATAAATTAAATCCGTATTAATTTGCCGAAACCCAATTGCGATAAAATCTGTTGTTGGATTAAAAATAGAGCCGCTTAAAGGCGCGTAGCCATTTACATAAAATGTAACGCGATAATATCCGATCTGATTAAATTGTATTATATTATCATCAGATAAAGTCACTATATCGCTAGTTTGCATTTCTTTTCTCGCTATCGGAATGCGCGAATTAGCATTTACTTTTAATCCTTCAGAAGAATAGCCTTGATTAAAAGTTACTAAATAAGCGGCTTTAATCAATTCTGGACCGGTTGGACCCGTTGGCCCTATTTCGCCGCGTGGTCCTTGCTCTCCTTGAATCCCCTGTAATCCTTGAGGACCTTGGGGACCCATTAATCCTCTTTCTCCCTCAGGACCCGGAGCACCAGCTGGCCCTCTAATAACACCTACATCTATCCAATCATTATCATTTTCAGACCATACATATAAATTATCTCCTACTAAGTAACTTTGCCCCGGAGTGCCCATAGGATGATCTTTTTTCAAATCATCATAATTATTATAAGAGCCTAAAATAGTAACGCTTGTTCCGGCGGGGCCTGTTGGGCCCACCTCACCGGGTGGACCTTGTTCACCTTTAGGTATAACAAAATTTAAAACATGTACTTCGCCATTGCCAGTGTCCGTTATACTTACTGGAGTTAAAGTATCACCTGTACTAACACTTCCAATACTTATACTTACCGGAGGCCCTGCTGGACCTGTTGCTCGATTGTTTAATTCTTCTTTATCTATTTTAAATAGTAAAATTCCATATTATCTTTAAATCTCTTGAATTAGTTTTTTGATTGTAGTTTCCAACAATAATTTTATCTATAAAATCTCCAACTACTTCAACATTCAATTTATCTATATGATTATATTTGTTAAAATTAGTCCTTTTAGATTTTAGCTTTTCTTTTTTTATTGTTGTGGCAGCTATATCTTTTTTTACTATTTTCATTCGTTCTTCTAATTGCTCGTTATCAGCTTTATATTTATTCATTAAAATTAAAAATTCTTTTACTCCAAGTAATCCAGAAGTTCGATCTTCATATAGTTTTTGAAAATATGTACTTTTACTTTGTAAATCCTTATTAATTTTATTTAATTCTTTTTCTAATGAGGTTAATTTTTCTTTAAATAAATCTTGGTCTATTTCTTCTTCATTAAGCTTATTAAGAGTATCATTATCGTAAAATTTATCTAGCATAGTATTTATTTTATTTAAAACAAAATTATGTAATTCATCTTCTCTTAGCCATTTTTTATTATCACAATTAGCCCAGTTGGCTTTTTTATCCTTACAACATAAATATCCAAATCCATTTTTGTTATTCTTTCCACATTTAGAAAAAATTCTATTACAATTCATACAATAAACCTTATTAGAAAACGCGTGTACCGTTCCATTACTACAACTTCTTGATTTTTCTTCCAATCTTTCTTGAATAGTGTACCAAATATCAGAATCTACTATTGCAGTATGCGTACCATTTTTTCTAATCCTATCTTCATCATCATTTTTAATAATAGTATGATTTTTATAACTTACTGTTGTCGTTTTAAATTGCACCATATTTCCAATATAAACTTCATCTTTAAGAATTTTTTTAATTGATTGTTCTGACCATTTCATTTTTCTTCTTATATTTTTTTCAAATACTAAATTTGTATTTTCGTTATCCACATATACCTTAATATCAAAATAATATTTTTCGTGTTTTAGATTTTCTTTTAATTTTATCTCTAATTGATATTGAGTAATATGGGTGCGATCTAATTCTTTTGTTATTGTTGCAATACAAGTCGCTGTTTTAGGAATAGTATCATTTTCTTTTATAGGAATAAAATCATTTTCATTAAATTTGCTAATATCTAAATCTTCTTTTTCTGCATAATATATTTTTGTTCTATCAAGAGAGTATTTTTTTAAAGTAATATCACATTTATTGTTAAATGTTTTCATATCAGTAGTAATATAATTAAAACTAATTAAATTATTTAATATTTGATCTTCTGTATTTGTAAAATTAACATTAACAACATAAGTACCAGCTTTATCAATATAATCATAATCAAAATATTTTTTTAGTAAAGGTATTTTAAGTTTAGAACCATTTGCCATTTTATATTCTAATGGACTTAATATATTATCTTCATTAAGACCATTTGCAATTTTATCTAAGCCGTATCCCTTCAAATATTCATCAAATATTCTTTTTACATTTATTGAAGCAAGGGGATCAGGTATTAAATGATTTTTATTTTCTGGATCTTTCAAGTACCCATATACAGCAAAACTTGCGGTACACTCTCCAGCTTTTCTTTTTGTTCTAAAGGTTTCACGAATATTTAAAGAAGTATCTTCAAGCGTCCATTCATCAGTTAAACCTAAAATTTGACTTGTCTTTTTAGTTTCTCTTTTAGCATTATCAATTCTATCAATAACTGTTTTAAATCTAACGCCCCATTCGTGAAATTTATTATGTACGTATTTTTCTATAAGTTCAGAATCTCTTGCAAATCTAGCTTGTGTTTTACATAAGACAATATCAACATTACCAGAAGCACATTCTTTAATCATTTTATTAAATTCAGGGCGAGTAACATCTCCTCCCGACCAATCTTCATCACTATAAACCCCAACTATTTGCCAGCCTTCATTAAGGGCATATTCCTTTAACATTAATTCCTGATTTTTAATACTTTCTGATAGCTCATCTTTTGTAAGTTTATCTCTATCTTCATCAGACAATCTTAAATATAATGCAGCTTTAGTTTTTTTTACTTGACTCATAAAGATAAATCCTCACTTATTCTATTTTCTAATCTTTTTATGTATTTAAAATATTTTTTGTTAAAAATATTTTTTAATTCTTCTTGACTAGGATTTTCTTTGTCAGTTTTAAATTCTTCTATATAATTAAAATTTGTTTTTATATATTTTTTACTTTTTTTATTTTTCATAATAATCCCTTTAAAATAAAAAAGAACTATAATATTAGTTCTTAATTAATTTTATTCATAAATATAGAATTTAATATTGAATAAAAAACTATTTAAATTCATCACTAAACCTTTTATCTATGTTATAATTATTTATATATGATAAATAAAAATATAGTAAATAAAATTAAAAAATAAAAAATATGATATTTTTCTTAATAGAGTGTTCAAGTTTTGAAAATATTATGGGGTGATTTTTATGACTTATAAGTTAACTATAAATTCTGATTTAAAGGATCAAATAATTAAAAGGCTTTCCAATGAAGGGTTATCGCCTGATAATATTCAAGCAATTTTACAAAGTGATTATCAAAGATTTTCTAGTGAGGAGGATATAAATTCAAAACTTGATTCAATCTTTGAAAATAATGAATACGGAAAAATTATACAGGGGCTTATAGATGGCTATACTCTAGATGAAATGCCCAAAGAATTAGGAATTAGTGTAAATAAACTAAACGCTTTTATAAATATATTAAAACAACATAATTTATCAATTGAAGTAGTAAAAGCATTTAACAAATATACGATTGGTAGCAATATGATATTAGCTGCGAAAAGGGGTGTCTCAAAAAAGCAAATATTAGAGAGTATAATTTCTGGTTTTAATTTGCGTATGACAGAATATGGATTTAATGAAGCGCAAATTAGTCAAATTAGAGATTACATTACAAAACTAGATTATTCTTTACCATTACATCAAAATTATCAACTTACAAAAGTTTTTTTACAACAATATGGATTATCTAATAAGTATATAGCCGCTATTCAAAGTTCTATTAAAAACTTAGATTCTTATTATCATTTAGATGAAATATTAGAAAATTTAGATAAAGGCTTAAAAACAAGTTTACCTAAATCTGTAGAATTATATAGAGCAGTCAAAAGTTCATTTCTAAAGCAGAGATTAAAACCAGGAGAAGATTTAAAAAGTTTGGTTGGTCAAATAATAGAAGAAAGTGGATATTCTAGTACATCGCTTTTGTATGATACTTCCTTTGCTAAATATGATGAATACGATGTCGTATTTGATATATATGCTCCAGAAGGTACTCAAGGTATACAAGTCACACCATTTTCAAGCTATGGTAACGCCGAACAAGAAGTCTTATTAAATTCCAATGATTTAGTTATTGTTGATGTTATACCAAATGTTACTGATAAAAATGGAAAAACAAAGATTGTTTGTAAAGCATTAATGCTTAGCAAAGATAAATCCGGTTACAAAGAAATAAAAAAACAGCAAAATTTACAACAGCCTATTAACATAGATGAAGATGTGAATGATAAACAATTTTTGGATTACCGACAAAAAATAAATAGTATACTTGATTCTTTACCTAGCGAAGTGTATGCTTATTCTTCATTTTCGGTATATAAAATACAAGAACAACAATATATGTGTCATCATACATTAGAAATTGTTATGGAAGGACACAAAAAGCAAATATTATTAGAACATGATTTTGAATATACAGAACATTTCAAAAAAGGAATGCTAGAGCCATCTATTGTTGATTTTTCAAGAAGAACTCCTATAAATGATATTAAACTTTCCCCTACTCCAAATCAAACTCCAGAACAAATAGCACAAAGTACAAAAAGCGACTTATATCTATTTGGAGAGATTAATAACATGTTATCAGTTAATAATGTCGATACTTCCTTTGCTGTTCAAATACGAAAACAAGTTCTTCAAACAAATCCAGATATTTTTTTGAAACGGCAACCAACGGGCTCTGAACTATCAACTACAATGAATAATAGAGGATTCATAAATGGTTTAGTATTAGCTTGTATAATTGGATTTTTATGTATCTTAGGAATTTTTATAGCAACTATTACTCTAGGATAAACCATTCATTTATAAAGAAACTTCATTTTTAAAAGGCTATTTTTATTAAGTTTGTAAAGATTTAAGCTAGAAATTAAATCTTATTAGAGGATTTATACAATCGACCTGTTGGACCAGTGGGACCTATTGGACCAGCTTCACCTTGAAAACCTTGAATTCCTTGTAAGCCCATTATCCCTTGAGGCCCTGTTGGACCAGCCGGAATAATAAAATCTAAAATCGCATTTTGTATATCCCCACGATTAATAACCGAAGCCGGAGATCCCGGATCTGCTGTAATAGTTTGGTTTATTGTTATTGAAGCGGGACCCGCTGGACCTGTTGGGCCGGTTGGGCCTATTTGAACAAAGGGAAGACAGCAACACTTAGAAATAGATTCTTGTTGATAGCTTTTTATATAGTCACAGGCTTTTTGATAACTACTATTCATAAAACCTCCCTCAATGATATTTTACGCAATATTGCTAATAATGATTGTTTCTTTGCATTATCAATCCAAAATAAATTTAACAATCTAGTTTTTAAATCTATATGTAATTGATCAAAAACAAAATAGAATAAAATGGAAAAAATAGCATACACATTACAGATTTTTTTCGTGTAACAAAAAACTAACATTTCTGCTAGCTTTTAATACTTTCGAAATAAATGAGCTTGAATTTCCTATTATATTTTTAGCCTCCCATACTTAATCTATATAACATATAGCCAATGCCAACTGCAACGCCTATAACAAACGCAACAATTAATGTTGGCATAATAGCATTAGCAAAACCACTGTCTGGAGAATGACCATTTGGATTAGTATTATTATTTGGCTTAGTTAATTGTCTTATTGGACCAGGCTTAGTTGGAATTTGTTTGCTTCTTGCCTTTTCTATTGCTCCTCGTTGATTTGCTAAAACTTCATTTGTTTCATTAATGGCTGCTGTTTTCCTTGCAATTTTTCCTTGTTTATCTGTGGGTGATATTTCGGGTGAAGCAGCAATTACAGATATTTCATCAACAGTAGTCCTCACTTTTTTCCTTGCACCATTAACGCAACGTTGCATAACTTCATTTAAGGAATCATGAACTGCAGTTGCTACGCTTTCTGAATCAAGGCCATCTTCCGCACTACCTAAAGTACCATTTACAATTTGACTTATCATATGAGTTTCAAAACTTAAAGCATTTTCTTGATTAGTTCTATATGCTTCTTGTAATTTTAGATTATTTTGCCTTGCTATAACGGGACTATAACTACCTTGAATTAATTTATCACTTACCATTTGTTCTATATTACTAATTAGTTGCTCTGCTTGAGGGACAGTTTTAAAGGCCTTTAAATTGTGAGCATCAACGCCTTTTAATACTTTTAAACCTTCTATTTCTTTAGCAACAGCCCAAAAAGTTGGATGTGGATATGCCAAATTACCATCTGATAAAATTTGATTGTTTAATGCAGGAGATAAATTAATTTCGATTGGTATTCCCATATCTCTTGCTTTTTCACATATTATTTGACTAGCAATTATTGCATTTTTATCAAATAATTTTCCATCTTCTTCTGAAACTATTGTATCTCTAAATTCCATAAAACAATCCGGATGGGCAACAATATCAAATATACCACTTTCTATTGCTTTGCTGACCATATTAGCATATTCAATAGGATAATTAGGATTATTTTTGGCCTGTATAATTTGAAGCCCATTTTTGACAAAATGTTGCCCTAAAATCATATAATCAACTTTATCTCTCATTTCACCTAGAAAGGCTTCTTTCATAGGGTCATATTCTGCTTCAAATCCTGCTAGTATTGTCATACCTGGATTTTCTTGTTTCATTTTATTAATAGAAGCAATATATCCCTCTACTTCAGATAAAAGCATTCTATGATCTTCATCTGGTAATATTAAATCGGGATTAGGTATGTGTTCACTAAAACCTAACATAGAAATTCCTATACTTTTTGCTGCTTGCAACATTTCTTCATCGCTTACAAATTCTGAATGACCAGATCTATACGTATGAGTATGATAGTTAAAATTTTGACCTAGTCCTTTAGGTTTCGGTTTTGTTATATCTTCCATTTCGGCATCATAATAACCACCATATAAAGTTTTAACATAAGGAATAGGCTCTAAACCTTGCTTTTGTCTTTCTAAATTTTTTTGATATATTTTTTGATTTGTAAGGTAAACAACAAAGTTTTGCGCATCACTAACAGACCATATAGTTACCCCAGTAATATTGCCCTTTTCCTGCATTTCAGTAATTACATCACAAAATTCACCTATTTTTTGTCTTTTAAATGTTTCTATTTCTTCTTTGCTATGAGAATTAATAAAATTTTGGTCTATACTCATGTCAAACTCAGTTACTTCAATAGGTAACCCAAATTGAGATAAATTCTCAAACATTTCTCTTATTTCCTCTTTTGTAACAGAACTATCAATATGCATTTGAGTTCCAATTGAATCTATTAATTTAATTCCGTGTTGTTGTTCGTAGGCTTTAATTTTATCTAATACTAATTTTTTGAAAGGCTCGATTTTTCTGAAACCCTCTAAAGTACATTCATTAAGCATTAAATTTACATTAGGTAAATTCTTTCTCGCAATTTCCATAATTGAACATAACTCATCAACTTCAAAAAATCTTAACCATCCTCCTCTTAAGTTGTCATAATTTGGATTATCCTTGCTAATTCTATGTTCATCAGTATCAATATGTCCTCGATATTCGTATAAAACTTTTCCAGCCATCGCAAATCTATTTAATAATTCATTAAAGATTTCAACTGTTCTAACAGTGGGCTTTTCTCCTCTTTTAATACAATCTTCATTATATCTAGCAATTACTGATGTAATATCTTCTACATATCTTTCTAAAAGTCTTTTTGCTTCAACTTTACCTTGTTCAAAAGGCATATTTTCTAATGTATCTGGTGTATCCATATAAAATAATAAAGTATTTAATCTCGTTTGCATACCATGACTTCTTGCAAAATCAAATGCTTTAATTAAATCATCACTATTAAAACCACCATCTTGTCTAACATAATGGCCATATTTAGCAATATCATCTAAATTTACAACTTGATAATCTGATAAATGTTCAGCAAGTCTTTCAAAAGATTCATAACTTGCACTTTTAATACCTTCTTTTTCAGTAGGCATATATCTAATAAGGGTTTTAAATATTTTATCTGAAATGCCTTTATCATAAGTTGCAATAATTAATTTAGGAATATCATATAATTGGTTATTTCTAACAATATCCATAAATTGTTTTTGCTCTTCTGAAGAAAGGCCACAATTATTTAAAATAAATTTAATTCTTTTAACTAATTCTTTTTGTTTTCCGTCTAAACTAAAATTTGTTTCTTCATAACTCGTTAATGAGTCTTGATACATTCTGAATAACTCTCTTTTTATTTCATCTAAACTTTTATTACTAGAAAGTATAGATTGTTTTTGTTCATCAGTTATATTTTGTAAAGTTGCTAAAACTTGTTTTAAATTTTTTTCATCAGCAGTTACAATACTTAATAAATCTATTTGTTGCATATTTAAAGTAATGCCTTTGGCTTCCAGTGATAAATCAGTTATCCCCTTGGTTACTTCTTGTTGCATTTTTTCCATTAAATTTCTTCTTTTTCTTAATTCTTCTAATTTTTCTTCAACTAACTTATCAATTTCTGCTTTTATTTCTTCAAAAGATTTTGATGAATTCATATATTTATTTTTAACTTTAGAAATTGTCTCATCGGATATAGGATTTCCATTTTTTTTAAATGTTTCTATTATACCATTAATATATTCTAGTACCAATGTATTTTTTTCTTCCATATCTAATCACCTCAATTTCTCATTTACCTTTATAGTGCTTATTATTCTATTTAAAATTATATCATAATTTTTATTATTTTACTTATCTTTGATTTTGCCAATGGTGTAAATATTACATCCATAATTGATAATTTGGTAAAACAACTTTTATACATGTTATTATGATGCTACTTTTAACAAAAATTTATCATTTATATTGGGGCTAAAGTTTCCTTCTCCTTAAGGCACTAGGAATTGGAATAAATTCAACAATATTTCCTGTTGTATCTACTTTTACCCGTCTTGAAGGTTCAAAGTGATTGCCTTTAGAAATGATAACAGTAGCTATACCGTCTAAAAAAGAAGTAGCACCCCAAAATTTTGGCGCTAAATTTTCAGCATATTCATTTAAGTTATTGGGATTAGTCATAACCTTATTTCTATCTACATAACCATATTTGTGATTATATTTAACTAACGCTCTTTCGTTACAAAAATCCTTTGCTTCGTAAAAACAGATTGGAGTAATAGGTCTTCCACTTATTAAATCATTATACCCATATTTTAAATAAGCTAAACTATTTAACACTCCTAATATACAAGTGTTTTCGGTTCCAAAATGAATTTCATCATATACAGGGTAAATAACTAATATTCCATTTCTATTAATTAATCCATAATTAAAACTATAACTTTTGGGAATGATATCTTCAATTTTTTTAGTAGGCATTTCATATTCATAATATGATTTCTCATATGGGCCAAGATTAAAGGGACCTCCTGGAACTTCAGTAACCTGAACTTCTGTATCACTTAAATCAAATCGTGATAAAACTCTTTTATAGTATTCATCTCCATCCTTTTTTATTCCAATAATGATATCGCCCATTTCATTTAATTTATAATTATCAAAAAATAGTATATCTGTCATTTCCCCATTTTGATCTAAAGTATTTACAATTTCATCTTTATCCCCAATAGCATATTTTGTAATTTTTTTTGACTTATTTTGAAATGCAATCTTTCTTTCAATTTTCAAGATAACCCTACCATTGGGCAATTGCTCTACAACTTCTACGTTACGTCCTGCCATAGTAATTCTCCTTTGCTTATAAATTATAACATAAATTTAAATATTTTAAAATTGAACAAATTATAAAACAATTTTTATAACTTACAACCAAAATTAAAATTATATATTGTGAAACAACGATTGTCTAATTTTACATTGAAGAAGTAAAAATTTCTTTATAATGTTATAATAATATAGGAGGTAATCATGAAAGTTATAAGCATCAAAGAACCATTTGCTACTTTAATAATGAATGGTACTAAAAAAATTGAAACAAGAAGTTGGAAAACTAATTATAGAGGAGACTTATTTATACATGCTAATGGAAAAAGTCTAACCAAGAAATTTCTTATAAACGATACTATATTAAATTTAATACAGGGATTAGATATGCATTACGGAAATATAATTTGTAAAGGAATATTAGTTGATTGCATTTATATGGACGAAAAATTTATTAGTGAAATCAAAAAAGATTCTATCGAGTATGCATGTGTTTCCATACTTATCTCTATCAGCCATTATTAACACCTCTCACTTTAATTTCTGACATTCTTAAAGAAATAATTGCTTCTAACCACAATAAAGACCATTCCGCAAAATAAGATTTTAAAGATTTTGTTTCAGTATCTAAATCAATTAAATCAAATTTTATATTTTGTAATTTTTCTTCATCTATAGATACTAAACTTTCTTTATTAACATATGTTGCTAAAATCGTATTAATTTCAACTAATACTTTTTCAAAATTATTTTTTTGTTCTTTGTAAATGTCTAATTGAGTTGAAGCTGTAACATAATAAATTAAATTTTTAAAAGCATAATCAACATTTTCTCTTGTTGGGTTTCCTACATTAAAAGTTTCTTCCATTAACAAGTCTCCTTTCTTGATTTTTTTAACATAAATTCAAAAGCATAAAATTCATCACTGATGTGATCAGTTAGTTCAGAAAATGTATTATCTATATTTAATTGATAATTAATTTGTGATATCATTTTAACTTTGTCTAAATCTATTTTTTTCTCAAGTTTCATTTTTAGTTCAACATTTCTAAATGCTCTAACACATCATTACTCCTTTCTTAAAGAATATTATATACCAGAAATTTGTAAATTTAACATAAATATTTAAATAATTATTATTCATTTAATAATAGTAAGAGTAACATTACAAAAATTATATATAAATTCTATTTTTTCTAATTCATTATAACATTAATCTTATAATCCTGTCCTTTCTTAAACTAAGATACTAAAAAAGTACCAACTTCTCTTGAAATTGATACTTTGTATATTTAAGTTTTAACTCATATGAGTTAGAACAGATTTCCCAATGGAGGAGCCGGCCGGATTTGAACCGGCGATGACGGTGTTGCAGACCGGGGCCTTACCACTTGGCTACGGCTCCATAATACAAACCTTGTTTCAAGGTTTGTCCATAAAATATAATATTATTCTACAATACAATGACCTCTTTGTCAATTATACGAGTTACTATAATACTATATTACCATTTTCCATTATTATGACATTTCCGTTGTCTGTTTCAGCTTCTATTTTCAAATCTTTAGTTCCTATCATAAAATCAACATGATTTTTAGAATCATTAACTCCCAGTTTTTTTAATTCGGTTTTGCTCATATCATTTCCCCCTTGAACACATTCTATAAAACCACTTCCAAGCGCTAAATGACAAGAGGCGTTTTCATCAATTAAAGTACTTTTAAATACCAATCCGGTATTTGATATAGGCGAATCATAATTAACTAAAGCAGCTTCTCCTAAGTACGCTGACATTCCATCTCCTTTTATAATCTCTTGTAAAATTTCATTTCCCTTTTGAGCCTTATGTTCAATCACTTTACCATTTTCAAATTTCAAATAAAATTTATCTATTACTTGGCCATTATAAATTAAAGGCTTTGAACTATAAACAATTCCATTTGTTTTATTATAAATGGGAGTGGTAAAAACTTCATAGCTTGGCATATTAACAATCCATTTTCCACTGCTGGCATTTTCCCATAAAGCTTGATCAGAAAGACAAATTTCCAAATCTGTCCCTAAATCATTGGTATAATGTAATTTTTTTATTTTTAAAGAATTTAATTTAGTTTGCATCTTTTTTTGGCTTTGTAAAAAATCTTTCCAACTTTTAATCGGATCATCATCATCTAACATACAAATTTTTTCAATAACATGCCAAAACTTTTTAATTGGATCTTTATGTTCAGGAAATAAGTCTTTAGCCCATTCTTCATTAGGAATGCAAGCAATACACCAGGCTATTTCTGATTTTAATTGTCTTTCTTTATATATTGGTTTGCTATCTCTTTTAGCAGCTGCAGCTGCTTCTACTTTCTCAGCAGGTATATCACTCATTAAATTAGGAATTTCGCTTTCTAACATTAAAAATGCTGCATCCTTTTTAGCATATTCATCCCAAACTCGGCAATCAAAAGCTTTATGGGTTTTTATCTCTTGTAATGATAATTCATTTAATAAATCATGAATATAATAGGAATCGTTTTCATCTAAATAAATATCTTTTACTCCTATTTGATTTGCATATTCCACTAATTTATTGACAAAATCTTTATTTATTTTATTATAGTTTATTAATAACGGAGTAGATGCTTTCATTTTTAAACATCCTTTTAACAATAATTCTATATATTTTTCTTTCATGTTATCACCATAATTTATTATAACACGCTTTATTCAAAAAATTTGTCAATTCGTGTATTTAATACTACTGATATTCGATAAAGTGTTGTTAATGAACAGCCAATAGCTCCTTTTTTAAACTCTAATCTTCTAATAAAATCATATGATCTTTCAATATCTACCGCTAATTGTTCCTGAGTTATTCCTGCTTTCAATCGATATTTTTTAATATTTTCCGATATTCTTTTCTTAATATCTTCCTTAAATTCAAAATCTCTTTTAAATGTCGTCATAAAATCACCATTAACATTTTTGCATTTAAAAATTATAATGTCCGGTAACTATTATGCCCTGTTTGTGATATAATATGATGGTGATATTATGAAAAAGGAATATGTCTATTATATAAAATGTATTAAACGACTGGAAAAAAAGATTGCGTTTTTGAACAATATATATTGTTTAACCAATATACAATATTTTAAAAATAAAAAAGAATCCTATAATAAATTACTAATAACATATTATAAAATTCTAAAATTTAATATTAATAATTTCCCTCAATTTAAAGAAACATTAGATAAATTTAACTGATATTAATCACATATTCTTTATTTCTAATTGTTATTGCAAGAGATACCTCTGTGGCCTCTAAGATCTTATTAGTAGTTTCTATTACTAATTTGCCTTTTAATGTATTAGGAGTTATATCCACTGCATCTGCCTTAAATTCTTCCCCATTTATTGTATATTTAACCTTGGCAAAGCTATCAATAAAATTTTTAACAGTACTTAAATTACTATAAAATGGAATTGTTTCATCAATTTGATAATCATAATCAAAAATTAACAATGTTGTATTATTTTTTAAATAATCTATATTTACAACATTTTTGTAGGTATTACAATAATTGCCATCACATTTCTCATAATTATAATAATATCTATCAGTAATTGTAGTATTTTGCACTTTAAAAGTCGTATTACCTAAATTAGAATTTATAAAGCTAATAACATCTCCCTCATTATAGATGCCTTCATTAATTATTTTATCTAAAACAATAGGACTAATGTTTATATAATTATATTTATTAGTATCACCTTTTTTAGTACTTACTATTCCGCCGTCAACTTTTATCTTATAAGTTTTTTTAATATCTTCCGGTTTAATTTCGTAAACTAACGAGTATACTGTCTTATTATTAGGAGAAATAACACTATTATAAGAGCTTTTGGCATAATCTACAAATTTAATTGAATATTCTTTAGAAGGATAATATAACCCTTTATTTAATTCTAATCTAAATTTATTAATAGCTAATTGAAAATTATTTTCGGTCTTGTTATCTACCGCCAATTTTAAAACCAAAAAATAATTATCATTAATTTCATCACCTTTAAAATCTAAATTAGTAATAATACTATCTTCAATTTTAAAATTAACTCCTTCAATTATAAATTCATCACCTTGTTGATATCTTTCATCTACATTTTGAGGTAATAATTGATATCCTAAATAAATAATCAATATAAATAGTACTATGCATATTATTGTGAAAATAAACTTATTTTCCTTAATGTAATATATAAATTCTCTGCCAAAACGTCTAATATTTCGTTTTAGTCTAACCCCATCACTATTTAAAGTGATCTCTACTTCTTCATTATCTTTATCTTCAATCTTTAAGTCAGCATCAAAATTAAATTTCTTTAAATTTAACCCTAATCCTCTTATGAGAAAAATAATAAAGAATATTAGATGAGGAACAAAAGTAATTATAGATAAATCCCGGTAAATTCTAGCCATCTCAGCACTGATAGTGGAAGATACCAAATTCATCATTATTTTTTTAATAATAATTAAAAAAATAATATAAAAAATATAATAAATAAAACCTAATAAATAACTTTTAACTGGCTTTTTTTTATAAATAAATAAAACTAAAATCCAAAAGATACCAATTAAAATTAAAATTAATACAAAATAAATTAGAGGTGATATATAATTTTCCGCAAAACCTAAATAAAAACTACCCGAATAATTATTGTTAACATAGTTATTAAAGAAATTAATTATATGATATGATTTATAAATAACATATATTAAAAAAGCAGATAAAATAAAATTAATTAAACGAAAATACTTAATTAAAAAAGCATACGGTTTTTTAAATATCATACTCTATTCTCCTATTTTTAATCATAACAAAAAAGCGAAAAAAAGTAAATAATACAAAAGAACTAGCTTTTATTTTATTTATTCTAGTTCTTTTTATTTACTAATAATTGACCTTCCATTAAATAGATTGTCTTATTTTCATTTAAAAATTTATCTTTAGTAGAATTAAATACTTTAATAACATCATCTAACGTATCACCATCTGCAGTTATATAATATGAATAGCCATTTTTTGGAATTAATATTTGTTGATTAGGATAAATATAATCAGTCATGTTTAGACCATTTATACTAGCCAGCAATTCAGGATTAATATTATATTTTCTTGCAATAGCATATAAACTATCACCACTTTCTACTGTGTAATAGTTAAAATAGTCTTTTGATTCAGTTGGAACAATTATTTCCATGCCCTCCCTTAATGCATCTAAATAATAAATATTATTAATATCTTGCAAAACTTTAACACTAGTATTACATTTTTGGGCAATGCTATTTAAACTTTCGCCTTTACCTACTAAATAACTCTCAAACATTTTCACACCTCTAATATAAAGTATGAAAAAAGGATAAATATGTTATTGATAAATAAAAATCATGTTATTATTATTAAAATTCCATTCAAAGTTACTAAGTAATAGAATTTCACCATAATCTTTAGCGTATAAATAAAGTTTATCGCCTTCTAAATAAAATACTGTATCATCAATTATTTCTACTATTTTATCTACTTTTTTATTAGAAATTTTTACTTTAGTACCTTCTATTACAAGATATAAAGTATTATTTTCTAAACGATAATCAAATATATTTTGAGGTAAAAAATTTAAATGGTCTCTTACTATTTCCTTGTATGATTTTTTAATAAATTTGTTATTTTCTAAAATTTGAAAATCAATATTCTTAATTTTTAATTTTTTTAAATCAATGCTATATTCTTGTTCTTCTTTTTGATCTAATAAATATACTTTATTTTTATAATCACCTAAAAAGACGCTATCAAATGATATATCGGATTCAGAATCTACCTCTTTAATTTTACCATTTAACATATTAATTAAATAAAATTTATTAAAATAAAATTCTTGATTATAGTCAGGAATTAATAAATAATTATCTTTTTGATATATTAAATCCATTTTATATACATCTTGCTTAAATAAATTAATATTATTTGTTTTATCTTGATTTATTAAGTAAAATCCTTTGTAATTAAAAAGGAGAAAAGAAAAATCAGCAATTGTATTAATGGTAATGTCTTTATATTTACGATTATCTTTTGACAATTTTTTGTATTGGAATGCTGTCTTTATATTACTTAAGTTAGCAGAATATACTTCTTCATTGAGGCTACACAATGGATAAAATGATAATGCATCACTTTCTGGTAAAATACATACTTCGTCTTTATCAGTATATACTTTTATATCATTTATTAAATTTCTTTCTCTTAAATAATTATTTAAAATAATATACGGATAAACTATATTGCCTTTTTTTATAAGAAATTCATAACTATCTTTTTCTTTTAAATATTTTTCTTCTATTTTAAAATCTTTAATATTATAAGTAGTTTCATAAGAATGAGAATTTAGCATAAAAAAAAGAAAAACGATAAAGCTTATAACTATAACACTTATAAAAATAATTAATTTTTTATTGTTCTTCTTTAACATTTTGATATTTCTTTTTAGCCTCCATCATAAATTCAGAAATAACAGTTTCAATTTCATCAAGACTTTTTTTAGATATATTGGTTAAAACTATTTTTTCTTTAATGGTATCTATTGTAATTTTTCCCCAAAATAAACCGCGATATATTTGCATATCATTATATAAATCAGGGGTAATTGAACTTAAAAAGCTACCCCATAACAAACGTTTATGTCCTAAAAGAATTCTCTTGTTAGTTACCACAATACAATATGTATTAAAAATATCGGAAAAAGTCTCGTTTTTTTGACCACAAAAAGTATATAAAATTTCTTCATCAGGATTAATATAACTTTCAACAACTTTTGCATGTTGTTTTATTCTCCAAGCTACAGTACCATGATATTTATTTTTAAATTCCAGTAATTTTTCATAAACTTTACCCATACTTTTCACCTATTTTTATTTTATAATGTTTTTATTATTTTAGCAACCCAAAATAAATTAACCTGATAATTAAAGTATTTTCTCTATTTCTGACAAAATTATTTGGGTAGAGGTTTGAATAAATTTTTCGACATTATCTAAATTAAACACAAAAAATTTTTTAGTTTTAGTATTTTTTATTATATCCTTAATAGCATCATAAAGAACAGCTAAATTATCATAGGGAATTTCTTCAATAATGGGTGCAAAACTATTATTTTGAGTATCCAAAAAATCTAAATTCAAGTTATATTTATTAATTAATTGAATATTTAAATTAGTGTAATCATTATAAATATACATAACTTTCATTGTACCATTAAGTTTAATTTTATCTCCATTTAATTTGGTAATAATGTCATTATTATCAACTATCTCTGTTATAAAGTATTTAAACCATAAATAATCGGTATAAAGATGAATATAGTATCCTAAAACAAAATCATCATTTAAATGCTTCTGATATTTATTTAAAAAATTAGTCAAATTAGGTAAATTGTCACCCTTAACATCGATAAAATGACTTTCTTCTTTAGAATGATTAAGACATTTTGATATATCCGGAGCAACAGACCCTATTAACAATTTCTCTTCGTTTCTACCTAACTTTTTATTAATTTCTTTTGCTATTACCATATGAATTATTGATGACGCCATTATTTACCTCTTACTTAAATTCTAAAATAATATTTTAATTTTGTAAACTAAATTTCATAAAATTAGATATTTTGTTGATAATAAAAGTAGGTGAATATATATGGAAATTATAATTAGATCTTTAATAATGTTTATAATACTTTATTTAATTGTTAAATTTTTAGGAAAAAAACAAATAAAAAATTTAACCTTGTATGACTATGTTTTAAGTATAACTATAGGCTCAATTGCTGCAGATAGTATAATCAGCCTAGATACTCCACTATATGATGGAGTTATTGCCTTAATTGTTTTTGCCATTATTGGCTATATTTCTTCCTTTATAACTTTTCATAATCATGTTGTTGAAGAAATTATAGATGGAGAGCCCTTAATCTTATTTGAAAATAACAATTTTAATTATCAAAATTTAGATAATGCTAAAATAAGTATTGCTAAATTTTTGGAAAACTGTCGTCTAAAGGGCTGCTATGATATCAACAAATTAGAATGTGCGGTTTTGGAATCATCTGGAGATATATCTATTCTTCTTAAAGAAAATTCTCAACCTATAACAAGTAATGATTTAAAAAATACTATGCAAAAAAACAGCAAAAAACAAACACCAAGCCATTTAATAATTGTTGATGGAATTATAAATGAAGAAGAATTAAAGAAAGCTAAGAAAAGTAAAACTTGGCTCAATAAATATTTAAAAGAGAAACAAAAAGAAATAGATAACATCGCTCTTTTATCAATTGATAAAAATAATAAAATTACAATGTTCACTAAAATGTAATATGTTATTCTCTATTAAATGTAAATAATCTCTATTTAAGATAATTAATCTTTAGGATTTTTTAAGACCTTAGAATACCCTTTATTTAATAAAGCGCTAAATTCATTAGGGATTTTTTGCTTGGCAACTTCTATTAATTCATTGGGAATACCATATAATGCTTCCGCCATTGAACCGACTATACAAGCATTTGTATCTGTATCTCCACCATAAGAAATTACTCTTTTTAATGCCTCAGTAAATGATGTTGAATTAAACAATGCATATAAACAATTAGAAATAGTATCATTACATGTAACATTAAATTTTGTAAAAGGTTTATATTCATATTTTAAATTTAGCTTTTTTATTATTTCTTCTTTTGATAACCCTATTCGGGCATAATAAATAATTAAAGAAACAATTACTGCACAATGTTTGGCATCAGGCGAATTATGGGAAGGAATCGTTGCCCTTATTGCGTTTTCAATTACCTCATCCTCAGCATTAAATAGATAACCAACTGGAGATATTCTCATCATAGCCCCATTGCCAATACTATTACCATTTTTATTGCTTTGAGACCATTTTAAAAATCCGGGAGAAAAAATGCCGTTAAAGTAGGGAGTAAAATTTGGTTTATAATTCATAAATTTTTTAGCATATTTTTTTAAATAAAAATCATAATCTTGATTGCTTAAAATACTATCCAAGATAGCAATTGTTAAAATTGTATCATCACTATAAAAACTATCGTCACCAACAAGAACCTCTGGATTTATTTTTGAAATTTGTTTAGTTTGCTCATATTCATATACTGAACCAGCCAAATCTCCAATTATTGCTCCCCACATAATACTCTCTCCTTATTTATTTTATATCATTGTTGTTAACATAATTGTATCATAAAGCACTAGATAGAGCTTAAAAATCTAACAGCATATCGGTTACCAATATGCAAGTGTGTTTTCTAAATTGACAAAATAAAACTACTTTCAATTTAATTTTGAGAGTAGTTTTTATTTATACTCGAATTTTCCGAGTTTATTATCTATCTGGTGGCTCCAGCGGGAATTGAACCAGCGACACAAGGATTTTCAGTGACTTAATTAATAATTTAAGTATGATTAAATAAGTATAAAATTTAGATTAAAATATGCGTTTTTTGCCCTAAATTAAAGGAATTTTATCCTTGTTTGAATTTATTTAAAAATTTTATAAAACTAAATAAATATTAAAAAAGTTCCCTAAAAGTTCCCTAAAAATTTGAGTGATGTTTTTTCCTAAAAAATTCTAATATATTAAAAATCATTTTAAAACATAAAAATAAAGAATTTTGTTTTATAAATTTTTATAGAACAATTTTTTTAACTTTTTCGTTTTATGATTTTTTATAGACCATTTTTTATTTATTTTTCGTTTTTATAAATTATTCTGCTAAAAATTCATCGACATATGTCTAAAATGAATAGTAGTTAAAGTACATACGCAAGTAATATTACTATATAACAAAATTGAAAAAATCAAATAACCATCAATTAAAATTTCCCCTTATATTTCAATATTTTTTTAACCAAATTATAAAAAAATCAAATAATCATCAAATAGTTTTTATGCCCAATAAGGAAGATAACTTTTATATTTTCTTGAATTTGAATTTGGTTGATATTCTTTAATAACTCCAGAAGAAACAGCTTCAGATAGCATTCT
>CANRDE010000007.1 GCA_947629325.1 uncultured Bacilli bacterium | reverse complement strand
TTATGAATTTCTGGTTTAGTTAAATAAAAATCAAATTCTTCTGTATTACTTTCTTTAACAGAACAAGCAAATTTTGTTACTTTCCAAGTAGTAACATCTTCATTATTATTACAATGATAATGATTAACCAATATTCCTTTATCAATATAATCGAGAGTTCCACCATCAAAATTATCTCTTATCTTCAATAGTGGACTATTATTAAATAATTTAGCCTGTAAAGTATCAAGTGCAACAATTCCTACCAAAACACCTAGAACAATTATAGTAATTTTTAAACTTTTTTTCATAATTCCTCCATTTTTACAAATTACATTTGTTTCACTAATATTATAGTACTTTTTATCTAATAAAAAAACTAGATATACAATCTAGTAATAATCATTATTGGTAGCGAGAGGGGGATTCGAACCCTCGACCGATCGGGTATGAACCGATTGCTCTAGCCAGCTGAGCTATCTCGCCATAAGAACAACAATATATTATCATAATTACTGTTTTTTGACAACATTTTTTTGTATTTATATTTTCTAATTAGGAAAAAATCTCTTTATAATAATTTTATGGTATAATATATTTAAGTAGTTTGGAGTAATTATATGAATCAAGAGAAAATTGGCACAATTATAAAGACTATTAGAAAGCAAAATCATTTAACCCAAGAAAAATTTGCAAATAAATTTGGTGTTACTTTTCAAGCTGTTAGCAAATGGGAAAATGGGCAAAATATCCCTGATATTAGCATATTAAAAAAAATATGTAATGAATATAAACTTGATATTAATGATTTGCTCGAAGGAAATTATACCAAAAAAGCTAAATTTAATAAAAAAATCTGGTTAGCGATTAGCGCTCTATTATGTATAACAATTATAATTATTGGCATAACCTTATTTTATCTTTTACCTCAAGATGATTTTGAATTTAAAACTTTAGCTTCCAGCGCTGATAATTTTAGTTTGTATGGTACAATTGCTTATAGTGATAATAAAACTTCTATTTATATTTCGAATATTACTTATGAAGGCAGTAATGATCAAAATGTTTATAAAGAAATTAGATGTACTTTATACGAAAAAGATAGAAACAATAAAAAAAGTATCAGTACTTACGATTATAAAGATACTACAATTTTATTAAATGATTTTTTGAAAAAAGTTAATTTTAATATTAATCATTATTCTAATTCTTGCAAAATGTATTATAAGGATGCTTTGTATTTAGAAATAGTGGCAAAAGATATAAATAATCATGAAAATATATATAAAATACCTTTAAGTTTAAAAGATTGTGTATGAATTTAAAAAATTCAACTTATAATTTAGTTATTTATTCTAGAATTTTTATGATTTTTGTTATATTATAGCTGTATAGAGAAGGAGTAAGATAAAATGAAGAAAAATTTATGGATAATAATTGCTATAGTTTTATTAATTATACCAATTAGTGTATTTGCTAAAGAAGGGGAAGGGGCTGGAAAAGGATTTGTTTCATTAAATTTGAAATCAACTTTAAAAGAAGAAAATATTGAAGAAGAGTTTCCCGATTATACTGAAAAAGATGATCAAATTACTATTTATATGTTTAGAGGTAAAGGATGCGGTTATTGTAGAGCGTTTTTAACTTATCTAAATAGTATAACTAAAGATTATGGTGATAAATTTAAAATTAGAACATATGCTATTAATTTTCATGGTGATATGCATCCAGAAAATACGGAATTAATTGATGCAGTATCTAATTATTTAGGTCAACCTTGGGAAGGCGTTCCATATATCATTATTGGTGATCAAGTATTTCCAGGATATATAGCTGATTGGAATGAAAACATTACCAAAGCAATAGATTCTTTATATGCTTCTGATAATCGTTATGATGTTTTTGATGCCATGCGGGAAGACGGTTATGTATTTAATGATGATGGTACTATTGTTATTCCCGAAGAAGAAAAAACAACAAATGTAGCAACTATAATTTGGAGTTTAGTATTTGCAATTATTAGTACAACTATTACTATAATTGTTATAATAGTTAAAAATAACAAAGTATTAGCTAAATTAGATGATGTTGAACAATCATTAAAAGGTAAAAATAAAGGAAAAGTTAGCAATGAATAAAAAGTGTTTTGCTATAATTTTATTAGTAATTATGCTTTTAATATTTACTGGATGTTCAAATAAGAAACAAACTGAGTTAACTGATGCTGATAGATTTAAAGAAGAATATGAAGGATTAAATGGGCAAAGCAATACAAATGGTAAAGAATATCGTTCTGTGGAAATATCTGATTCAAATCCATTTGTTTATGCTAGTGCTGAAGAAATAGTCGAAAAGATTGATAATCAAGAAACTTTTGCCGTTTATTTTGGCTTTAAATCTTGCCCATGGTGTCGAAGCATTATATCTACTCTTATTGAAGTAGCTAAAGATAATGCAGTTAATAAAATATATTATGTTGATGTAATAGATATAAGAGATACATTAGAAATAAATGATAAAGGTGAAGTTGTAACTAGCAAAAAAGGAACAGATGGTTATTACCAATTGTTGGAAAAATTAGATAATGTGTTGAACGATTATACTTTAACAAATAAATCTAATAAAACTGTTAAGACCGGGGAAAAAAGAATATATGCTCCGAATGTAGTTACAATAGTAAAAGGCGAAGCCAAATCTTTAGAATCCGGAATTAGTGAAAAGCAAACCGATGCCTATCAAGATTTAACTAAAGAAATGGTTAATGAAACCTATAGTAAGTTTGAAAAAATATTAGAAGATGTTAAAATAGAAGCGTGTAGTGTAGGCTGTTAAGTAAATCAATTGATTTACTTTTTTTGAAAATTTAAGAATTTGTGATATAATACTTTTTGTTTGGTGATTATTTATGAAAAATAAAATATCAGTTTTATTGTTAGGACTTTTTATAATAATAGCCGGAATAGTTTTTTACTTTAATAATCGTAAAATTTACTATATAAATATTCCCGTTTATGAAGATGTAGTTAGTATTACATTAAAAGAACAAATAAGAAATGTTATAATTAGTGATGAAACAATTATAAAAGATATTTTTAAAGAAATAAAAAGTAATAAATTAGAGACAACTAAAAAAAGTGATAATGAAGTTCCTAATATTTCTAATAATATTAGAATTGATTTTAATTTTGAAAATATGGTAGCTGCTACAATTTATTTATATAATGAAGATGGTAAATATTATTTAGAACAACCATATAATGGCATATATCAAATTAAGCAAGAAACATATGATAATATTAAAAAAATATTTGATACAGAAAAACAATAATTTATTTGCAATACTATTGCTTTTATAGTAAAATTTTACTAGGTGGTAAAATAAAATGGAAAAAAGAAATGGCATAATAGTTGTAATCATTACTTTCCTTTGTATTTTAGTAGTAGGATTGTGTGTTTATTTTGTCGTCAATGATAAATTAGAAGAGAGTGATGCATCTAGATTTCGCAACGAATATATGGAATTAAATGATAAAATTAATGAAAATGGTGAAAATTATCCTAATGTTACAATTAGTGACAAAAATACGATAAATTATTTAAGTCAAAATGAAGCAGTCAAGTTTTTAAAAAATGGTACCGGAATATTATATTTGGGATTTGCAACTTGTCCTTGGTGCCGCAGTTTAATTCCAGTTTTAACTGAAGTTGCGGAAGAGAAGAATGAAACGATAAATTATCTTGATATTTTAGATATTAGAAGTACTTATGCTTTGGAAAATGGCTCTTTAAAGAAAATTAAAGATGGCACAAAACAGTATTATGAAATATTAAAAATATTAGATAAAAAATTAGATAATTTTACTTTAAAAGATGAGGCTGGCAATATTTATGATACGGGTGAAAAAAGGATATATGCTCCAACTGTTATTGCCTTATCTAAAGGAGAAATAACTTATTTTCATGTTGGCACAGTAGAATCACAAAAATCTGGTTATGATAAACTTAATGAAGAACAAATTAATGAATTGAAACAAATTTTTGAAAAATTAATTGCAAGTAAAAATAATAATTAAAGATAATAAGGGTGAATACAAATGGCTAAAAAGAAAAAAAATATTGTTGTATTAGAAGATACTGAACTAAAACCACAAGTTATAGGATACACTTATAAGAAAAAAAGCAATTTGGGAAGAGTTATATTTATTTTTATTGTCTTTATTTTAGCGGTGTATTATATAAATGATATTAGTGTTTATATTAATAATTTATTAGGAAGAAAAACAGCTGAAAGTATTGATAACCTTGCTAATAAGAATAATCCAAATGAAAATAATTCAGACAATAATTCTAATAATAGTGAAATTAGTTTTAATGTTTTTAGTCCTGAGTTAGAGATTACCCAAAATAATCTTACTTTAAATAATTTTAGTTTAAATAATCAAATATTAACTTTTGATGTCTCTAATAAAACTAGCAATGATATAAATTTTAGTAAGAGAAAATTTTATATTGAATTATATTCCGATTCTAAAACCTTAGTAGAAAGAATAAAATTAGACATTAATACTATTAATTCTAATGCTAAAGTTAATTATACTTTAAATATTAAAAACAATTTCTATTATATAGTGTTAACCGAAAAAACTATTAACGATTATCCTGCTTTAAATTTAGAGAAGGATAGTTCTGGTTACGGAACAATCACTTGTGACAATGGCATTGATAATATAGTTTATTCATTTGAAAATGATAAATTAATTACAATTAAACATACTATCACTAATAATAATGTTAGCGATCCTAACTATTATATTGATTATACTTTATGGCAAAACAAGATAAGCAGTTATAATAGTATAGAAGGAATAAGTGCTTCCTTTAATGGTACTTTAAATGGTTATTCTGCAATTATAAATATTGATCTACATAAAGCTAATTTAACAAATATTACTGAAAAATATTACTATGCTTTAGGGGAAGAGGCAAGAGTAGTTAATTTTGAAATGGAAACATATGGTTTTAATTGTCAATAACTAATAAGGAGATTCAGATGAATTTACAATTACAAGATTTTGAAGGGCCTTTTGATTTATTATTACATTTAGTTAGAATATCGAAAATGGATATTTATACAATTAATATCAGCGAAATTATTAACCAATACATTGACTTTATAAATTCAATTGATAAAAATGACATTGATAAAAGTAGTGAATATTTGGTTGTATCATCAGAGCTGATTCATTTAAAAAGTAAAATGTTAATTAATAAAAATGAGGAAGAAGAAGAGAATACAGAAGATGAATTTTCTATTAAAAGTGAAGAAGATTTGAGAGAAAAATTAATAGAATATGAAAAATACAAAAATATGACAGAAGTTTTTCGCACATTAGAAGAAAATCGGGCAGATTACTATACTAAAATGCCTGAAAATCTAAAAGAATATGTAGACGAAGAAAAAATAATAAATAGTGATGTATCCTTAAATGATTTATTAGAAGCTTTTATAGGAATGCAAAAAAGAATTAATTTTCAAAAGCCTTTAACAACAAAAATTACTCGTAAAGAGTATAGTGTTAAAGAGAAAATTAGTGAGATTAGAAATATATTGCAAAAAAAGAAGACAGTGGAATTTTCTGAATTGTTTGATATTTTTACCAAAGAAAATGTAGTTGTTACTTTTTTATCTATTTTGGATATGAGTAAAAATTCAGAAATTATTTTAAAACAAGATAAAATATTTAGTACAATAATTATAGAAAGAGTTGGGAAATAATGAATTTGCTTGGGGTGTTAGAAGGATTATTATTTGTTATGGGTGATGAAGGTGTTACTTTAGAGGATATTTGTAAAACTTTGAATATAGATGAATCTAAAGCTAAGGAATTACTTATAGAATTAAAAAAAGAATATGAAAAAGACGAAAGAGGAATTAAAATAAGTTTTTTAGGGAATGCCTTTAAATTAACAACTAAAAAAGAACATAAAGAATATTATCAAAAATTAATTGGTAATAGAGAGGAAACACTTTCTCAAGCTCAATTAGAAGTTTTAGCTATAATTGCTTATAATGAACCCATTACTAGAATAGAAATTGACGAAATACGAGGTATTAGTAGTTCTTATGTTATAAAAAAATTATTAAGTAAAGATTTAATAAAAGTAGTGGGAAAAAGTGATTTACCAGGCAGACCTAATTTATATAAAACCACAAGAGAATTTTTAGATTGTTTTGGGTTAGCTTCGATAAATGATTTACCAGACTTAAATTTAGTTAATAAAGAAGAAAAGCAAGAATTATTTCGAAAAAAAGAAAAAATAGAAGAGGTATTATAGCAAAAATAAAATATATGTGATATAATACCTTTACATGCCGATGTGTCGGAATTGGTAGACGAGACAGACTCAAAATCTGTTATCCATATGGGTGTGTGGGTTCGAGTCCCACCATCGGCACCAGATAGATAGGAAACTCGAACTTTCTATTTTTATAGGAATTCGAGTTTTAATATACTTCAATTTATGATAAACTAATTTTAGTGATTAAGGGGGAAATATGAAAAAAGAGTTAATTAAAACAGAGATAAATGTTAATAACAATAAAATAGGTATTTTAGGCCTTGAAGTTAGGTAAATGTTTGTTCCCATGAACCGAATTGTGTTTTTGATGTAGAACGTATAAGGGATTAATGTAATAAAAAATTATTTAGTATCTTTATAAAGAAAAGAGGAATTTCTTTTATGAAAAATCAATATGATTATAAATTAAAATGTGCAACTAAAGATGATATAGAATTATTAATATCATATAAATTAGAAAGTATTTTAGAATATGCAAATGACTTACCTAAAGAAGAAATTGAAAAAATAACTAATTATGTTAAAACTAAAATTCCTCGGCAAATTGTTGATTATAAAATTATTATAATCGACAACAAAAAAGTTGGATGTTTCTTATTAGAAAAATATGAAGACGGTGTTTTATTAGATGAAATATATTTAGATAAAAATTATCGAAGAAAAGGAATAGGAACAAATATATTAAATAATATACTAAATAATAATTCTAAAGTCTATTTATGGGTTTATAAAGAAAATACATCTGCTTTAAATTTATACAAAAAATTAGGATTTAAAATAAAAGAAACAACGGAGAATAGATATTTTATGCAATATAAGTGTCAACAAATTAGGGACTAAATTTATTATTAAATATTTTAAGTTGTAAATTATTATATTTTCTTTTTAGGAACCGAATGGTTCTAAACTCGGACTTCATAGTTCGAGTTTTAATATACTTATGATTAAGTCGCCAGAATATTTAAATTATATGTTATGACAGATTTGGAAATTTAAAATTTTATTTTAGTAACTTGGTTGTAACTTTATTACTATATAATGTATTTTAAGAAAGGAAATTTAGTATGGAAATATTAAAAGTTAAAAATTTAACAAAAATTTATGGAAAAGATACAACTAAAGTAGTGGCATTAGATAATGTAACGTTTTCTGTGGAGAAAGGTGAATTTGTTGCTATTGTTGGAGCAAGTGGTAGTGGTAAATCAACTCTTTTACATTTAATCGGTGGCGTCGATCGTCCAACTTCAGGAACGGTTTTTATTGATGGCCAAAATATTTATGATTTTGATGATGATAAACTGGCAATTTTTAGACGGCGCCAAACAGGTTTAATCTATCAGTTTTATAATTTAATTCCTATTTTAAATGTTGAAGAAAATATTACTTTACCTTTGGCTTTGGATAATCGAGAAATAAATCCAGAAAAATTAAATGATATGTTAAAACTTTTGGGCCTAGAAAATCGAAGAAATCACCTTCCTAATGAATTGTCAGGAGGGCAACAACAAAGAACAAGTATTGGTAGAGCATTAATTACTAATCCCGCTTTAATACTTGCTGATGAACCTACAGGTAATTTGGATTCTAAATCCAGTGATGAAATAGTGGCATTACTTAAAAAATCAAATAAAGAATTAAATCAAACGATTATAATGATTACGCATAATATGGAAATAGCTAAATTTGCTGATAGGATAATTAAAATTGAGGACGGAAGAATTATTGAGGAGGTCAATTCGTGAACTTACTTAATAAACTAACTCTGAAAAATTTACAATTGAATAAAAAAAGAACAATTGTCACAATAATAGGGATAATCTTATCGGTTGCTTTAATAACTGCGGTGGCATCCATTTATACTAGTGGGCTAAAATCTTTAATTAATTTTGAAATTTATGAAAAAGGTAATTTTCACATAGCTTATTATGATGTTCCAATAAATGATTTAGATATTTTTAATAATAATCGAGCAATTCAAAATATAAATGTAACTAAAAATCTTGGTTATGCTAAAATCAATTCTAAAAATGATTCTAAGCCTTATGCCTTTGTTAAAGAATTTACGCAAAATGCACTAGACAATCTATCCGTAAGATTAGTAGAGGGCCGATTGCCAAAAAATGATAATGAAATAGTTATTCCCACTCATTTAAAAACAAATGGGAGATTAGAACTTAAAGTTGGTAGTGAAATTACTTTAGATATAGGAAATCGAATCAATTTAGATGATAATGTTATTTTATATCAAAATAATCCTTTTCAAGGAAATGAAGATATAATAGATACCACTACTAAAACTTATAAAATAGTAGGTATAATTGAACGCCCTGCGACCAATATTGAAAGCTATTCAGCACCGGGATATACTTTTATAACCTTAATAAATAACAAAAATTTGACCGAAAAGGTCGATGTTTATGCCAATTACAATTCAGACGGTTTAAAAAATGTTTATAAATTAACTGCTAATATTTTAGGCGTAGATGAAAATTTATTTGCAAAATACTATAATGGCACAGCCTCAAATGAGGAAATGGAAAAATATATTCATAGGGAACTACCAAAAGAGAAATATAAGATTGATATCAATTCTTATTTAATTGATTTAGAAACAGATCCTTTAGGTATAAGTAGTACAGGCCAATTAGCCATTGTTGCTGCTATTGTTATAGGAATTATTATTTTCACTTCTGTTTTTTGTATAAAAAATAGTTTTGATATTTCAATTACCGAAAAAATAAAACAATATGGAATGTTAAGAAGTGTTGGAGCTACAAGAAAACAAATCAAAAGAAATGTATTTTATGAAGCTACAATTTTAGGGATTATTGGCATCCCCTTAGGAATATTGTCTGGCTTAATAGCAGCGTATATATTAATAATTATAAGTAATTATTATTTAAGTAATAGTTTAGCCACTGGTTTAAATTTAAAATTTTCTATTTCTTTCCTTGCAATTATTATCGCAATTATTCTTGGCATACTAACTATTTATTTATCAGCATTTAGAAGTGCTAAAAGAGCAGCCAAAATATCACCAATAGATTCAATTAGAAATAGTGCGAACATAAAAATAAACTCTAAAAAAATTAAATCTCCTAAGTTTATTCAAAAATTATTTGGAATGGGCGGAGTTATATCTTACAAAAATTTAAAAAGAAATAAGAAAAAATATCGAACTACTGTTATCTCTATTATAGTATCTGTGTTTGTTTTTATAGCGTTATATAGTTTTATGAATATGGCTTTTGATTCCGTAGAAAACGAATTAAAAGTTTCTGACTATAATATTTCTTTATCATTTTCCAACGTTAATAATCAAGAAATTTATGATAAATATCTAGATACTACTAAATTAAGTAATATTGAAGATTTTTCAATATTAAGACAGGAAGGCTTTGAATATGAAGGAAATAGAATTAATCCGGAATATAATAATTTTTTAAATTTAGATTGTGATAAAAAAGAAAAAGATAATAGCGTGTTTATTGATATTTATTCTATTGGGGAAGAACAATATAAAAAATATATAAAAGAATTAGGTTTAAATTATGATGAAATAAAAGATCAAGGAATTTTGATGGATTATTTAACAGTTGGCCATCAAAACGCTAATGAATCTAAAATGAAATATAAAACCTTGCGCTTTACTGATTATAAAGTAGGAGATATATTATCTGGAACTCTAGAGAATCACAACGATTTTCAAATTACAATTGGATATATTACCGATAAAAAACCATTTGGTTTAAAAAATTCGCCTTCTCGCTTTTTAATAGTCAGCGATTATTTATATAATAATATTGTTCCAGACGAAAGTAATAAAACCATAGATATATATTATAAATCTAATAATGCTAATAAATTGCAGGATGATATTGATGAAATATTAAAGGGAGAAAATTATTATTTAAATAATATAGAAGAAAATGTAAACATGATGAATAATTTATTTACTTTAATAGGAATATTTCTATATGGTTTTATAATAGTTATTTCTTTAATAGGAATTACCAATATTTTTAATACCATAACGACTAATATGGAATTAAGACGGCCAGAATTTGCTATGCTCAAATCGGTAGGAATGACATCCAAAGAATTTAATAAAATGATACGATTAGAAACGTTTTTTATGGGTATGAAGTCTTTGCTTTGGGGAATTCCAATAGGTATATTTTTATCTTACTTAATTTATCATTTCTTAGCCGGAGATTCAGGTAGGCAATATCAAATACCTATTTTAGCCATTATTATTTCAATATTAGCAGTTTTCATCTTGATATCTTTAATAATGAAATATTCTATAAAGAAAATAAATAAACAAAATACTATTGAAACTATTAGGAATGAAAATATTTAATCAAAGAGGCATTAAGCCCCTTTTTGATATGGTATAATAAAGGTAAGGGAGATAAAATGAGATGAATATTTTATTAATAGAAGATAATGTATCAATTATTAAAGGATTGATCTATTCTTTTGCGCAAAATAATCTGCATTTAATATCTAAAATAAATATTAAAGAAGCTAAAGAGTATATAGTAACTAATAAAGATATCGATTTAATAATTCTTGATATAACTTTGCCAGATGGTAATGGATTTCACTTATATGAAGATGTTATTAAAAATATAAATATACCTACTATATTTTTAACAGCTAAAGATGAAGAAGATAATATTGTTAAAGGGCTAGAAATAGGAGCCGAAGATTATATAACCAAACCATTTAGCACGAAAGAATTATTGGCTAGAGTAAATAAAGTATTGCTCCGGAAAGAAAAAAAGAGCGTAATAAAAGTTAAAGACATAACCTATAATTTAGACAAATTAGAAATATACAAAAATGAGGAAAAAATTGAATTAACAGCGCTTGAATTAAAATTAGTAAATTTACTTTTTAATAATTATGGAAAAGTTGTTAGTAGAGAGGTTATACTTGATAAGATATGGGAATGGACCGGCAATTATGTAGACGATCATACAATTACGGTATATTTTAAGAGAATAAGAGAGAAGATTGAAACTAATATTATTCACACTATTAAGGGCATGGGTTATAGAATAGATGAAGAATAAAGTTGAATTAAAAAAGTATTTATATAAAGTTCTAATTTGTTCTTTAGGTTGTTTATTCTTATTCCTAATACTAAATATTTATGAATATCAAACGTATACCAAGAACTTTAATAATAAAATTACCAGTATAGTAGATAGTTTACAAAAGAAATATCCTGAATTAACGGAACAAGAAATTATTACTATTTTAAATAGCTCTGTAAATAATGAATCATCTGTTTTAAAAAAATATGGTATTAGTTTAGAAAATGAATCTATAATCCAAGAAAATGAGAAAAAATATTATGAATTTTTAGGACTTGATATTTTTATATTAACATTGGGATTTTTATTTATAATTATTCAATTTCTAAAATATCTGAATCAAAGAGATAAAAATATAAATGATATTACAAAATATATTGAAGAATTAAATAAAAAAAATTATAGCTTAAAAATAGATTCTAGTTCTGAAGATGAACTATCAATCTTAAAAAATGAAATATATAAAACGACCGTTATGTTAAAAGAAACTGCCGCTAATTCCCAAAAAGATAAGTTGGCTTTAAAAACATCTTTAGAAGATATTTCGCATCAATTAAAAACGCCTTTAACTAGTATTTTGGTAATGCTAGACAGTTTAATTGATAATCCTAATATGGATAAAGAAACAAAAGAAGATTTTATTAAGGATATTAAAAGAAATGTAATAAACATTAATTTTTTGGTTCATTCTATTTTAAAGTTATCTAAATTTGATGCTAATACGATTAATTTTAATCCTACTGAAAATTTAATCAAAAACATTATTGATAAAGCTAGTCAAAATGTTTCTGTTTTATGTGATTTAAAAAATATTAAATTAAATATTAAAGGTGATAATAAAGCTAAAATAAAATGTGATTTTATGTGGCAAGTAGAAGCAATTACTAATATTATTAAAAACTGTGTAGAACATTCTCCTTTAAATAGCCAAATTGATATTTTTTATGAACAAAATAATATTTATTCCTTAATTACTATTAAAGATTATGGAGAGGGAATAGATAAAAATGACATTTCCCATATATTTGAAAGATTTTATAAAGGGCGAAACTCCTCCTCCGATAGTATTGGCATAGGTTTAGCGTTGTCTAAAGTAATTATAGAAAATGATAAGGGTCTTATAAATGTCGAATCTAACAAATTAGGGACTAAATTTATTATTAAATATTTTAAGTTGTAAAATTATTATATTTTCCCTTCCTTAATTAATTTTTGCCAACTATCATGAACATAAGAATTTCCTCCTAAGGCTTTATAACGATCATATAATTCATAGGCATTTTGTTTTTGAATTTGAGATTTATTATTACCTTGTTCCACATCATTTATAAAATTAACTAATGACATTTTAATTAATTCTAATTCTATGTTATTACGACTATTAGTAGATGTTTCTTGCAAAACATCTATTTTTTGATTAATAGGTTTTAATATTTTTTTAATAAAAGATTTAGAAAAAGTAATAAGACCAGTTAATCCACCAATAAATGCACTTAGAAAGGCAATTAACGCCGCAATTTGGCCTATGGTAATATTTTCCATAAAATCATCCCTTTGTTTTTAAATTCATTAATATTTTATGTTAAATATATTATATTTTTGTAGAACAAATTAATTAATAATGGACAAATAAATAAATTATTATTAAAATATAAAAGAGGTTAAGATGAAGAAGCTATATATTATTCAAATGCATACTAAAACTATTCCAGCTCGGTTAATTAAATTTATTACTAATTATAATTATAGCCATATTGCTCTTTCTTTTAAAAAATCATGTCGAATCATGTATAGTTTTGGTCGTAAAAAATATAATTCTATAATTAATGCCGGATTTGTAATTGAACATAAAAATGGTAAATTTTTTAAGAAATTTAAAGATACCGAATGCCGCATTTACGAATTACAAGTGAGTAAAAAGCAATTTAAAAAAATTAAAAAAAGAATTTTATATATGAAGAATAATGCTCATATTTTTAGATATGATTATTTTGGAATATTTTTAAGATATTTTAAATTGCCCATATTTTTTAAAAACAAATATGTTTGTAGTTACTTTGTGGCCAATTTATTAGAAGAAGCGGGAGTATGTCGCTTTAAAAAGAAAACTATTTTTATTGAACCAAAAGATTTTGAATTAATTAGTAATAAAAAAGAAATCTATTCAGGAAAATTTTTAAATTGTAAATAGGTGTTTATAATTTGAGTGAAGATTATCTTCTCATACATTATAAACGAAAGGATGGTATTATGAAGTATTACCCAAATAACTATCCATCTAAATATCCAGTAACAAATCTAAATAATGATAGATATTTTTTATTACCATTTTTAGGTGGAGCATTAATAGGAGGAGCCGCAGTAGGTTTAACAAGACCAAGACCAATTTATAACGTAGCTCCTAATCAAGGTTATTATAACCCTTCTATGCCTTATGGTAATTATAGTTATAGTTATTATTATCCAGTATATAGACCATATTAAAAGATTCAAATTTGAATCTTTTTTGAATAAAAAAATAATAATAGTTTCATTATAGACATAGAATTGTAAGGGAGAATTTTATGTTTAATAATTTTGGCGTACAAGTATCTAATATCTTTAAAAGAGCAGAATTAGAAAGAAAAGAATTAAGACATCCTTATGTTGGCACTGAACACTTATTGTTGGCAATTTTAGAACTTGATAAAGAAATTAGTGCTTTTTTAAAAGAATACAATTTAACTTATGAAAATTTTAAAAAAGAATTAAATATTGTGGTCGGAAATGCTACTAAAAGTAATGATATTACATTATATACTCCACTTTTAAAAAAAGTAATTAATAATGCTTTAGAAAATGCTAAAGAAAATAATAAGGGCTTAGTTACATCTAAACATTTATTATTATCTATTTTAGAAGAGGGAGAAGGAATAGCTATTAGATTACTAGTGGGAATGGGCATTGATATTGATGAAATATATGAAAGTTTAAATAAGAATAATAAGTTAATAAATAAAAAATTAGAAATTTATGAAATTGGCAATATTTTAAATAATATTATATCTTTTGATGAGTGTGTAGTAGGGCGTGATAAGGAAATTAATTTGATAATTGAGACTCTTTTGCGTAAAAAGAAAAATAATCCCATTTTAATTGGGGATGCTGGAGTTGGAAAAACCGCTATTGTGGAAGAGTTGGTAAGACGCATTGAACATAAAGAAGTGCCTGATAGTTTGTATAATGCCAAAATAGTTTCTTTAGAAATGGGGGCTTTAGTTTCAGGAACTAAGTATAGAGGGGAATTTGAAGAAAAGTTAACTAAAATAATCAAAGAATTAGAAAATGAAGAAAATATTATTTTGTTTATTGATGAGATTCACTCGATGGTTAGCGCGGGCGGAGCTGAAGGAGCAATTACAGCAGGCGATATATTTAAACCGGCTTTGGCAAGAGGAAAAATAAAATGTATTGGGGCAACAACAACACAGGAATATCAAAAATTCTTTTCAGGAGATAAAGCCTTAATGCGAAGATTTGAAGTTATTAATGTTTTGGAACCAAATAAAGAAGAAACCAAAAATATATTACTTAAAGTTAAGAAAGAATATGAAAATCATCATCATGTCAAAATCACTAATGAGATTATTGATAAAATAATTTATTATACCGATAAATTTATTCTTAATAAGAAAAACCCAGATAAGGCCATTGATTTTCTCGATTCAGTCTGTTCTAAAGTTAAAGCAAATAATGGTAATTTAGAAAAGAAGTTATTATATCAAAGGTTGGAAAAATTAAAGGATGATAAAGAATCTGCTATTAAAATTGGTGATTATGATAAAGCACTAAAAATATATAGTGAAGAATTAGAAATAAATAAAGAAATAACTCAAATTAATAAAAATTTTAGAGAGGTAATAAAGGAAAAGGATATTATAGATGTTCTTGAAAATAAAACTAATATGATTTTTACAAAAGAAAAATTAAAGGATATTGATAATCTTTCTAAGGAAATATCGCAAGAGTTATTTGGAGTTAATGATTATGTTAACAAAATTGTAAATGAAATAAAAAATAAATTATTAAATAAAGAGGGATTTTTAAAAATTCTATTAGAAGGTGGCCCTTTTTTAGGAAAGAGTACAATTGTTAAAAAAGTTGCTAATTGTTTTAAAAATGCCGAATTTATTAGAATTGATTTAAAAGAATATAGATCAAGTGTTGATCTTCATAAATTAGTAGGAACTACTCAAGGATACGTTGGCTATAACGACGAACACCTTTTTAGTAAACTTAAAAATAATAATTTTAGTATTATTTTATTTGATAATTATGATATTGCTCATTCTACTGTTAAAGATTTAATAAAAGCAATTTTAAAAGAAGGCTATATAACTGATAATAAAGGAGATAAAATTTATTTTAATAATACTTTTATTTTTATAACTAATGATGTTGTTAATAATAGAAAAGTTGGTTTTAATAACTTAACTAATTTTGCCGAAGATAATGATTTAGATGATTTAGTCGATCTTTCTCTTAAATTTGAAAACTTAACTTTAACAAAATTAAAAGAGTATTTAAAGTTAAAAAACGTTAGAAATATTGATTCTATTATTAAAAATAGTGAATATGAAAAGTATAATTATAAAAATATAAATAAATTAATTAAAAATAATAATTTAATTAGAAATTAATATTGAGTAAAATCAATATTATTTTTTTGTCAAAAATTGTAGGACGAAAAAAGTTTACAAAAGGTAAAATTTATAGTTAAATAACAAATTGAAGTGTGAAGTGGCGCCGCCAAATCTCTAGTTTTCAGGGGGTAACCTTGAGGAATGGAGGTGGTAAGATGAAAGCCAAAACATTAAATAAGTTTTTGGTATTAATTATTTTATTATTGATATTAGTAATACTAGTAGACAAAATAAAAGACGCCTTTGTACTTGTAGTACATTAGCGTTGTCTAACAAATAGGCGGCGTGAATTCACGCTTCCTACTAATAGTATATCCTAAATTTTAAATTTATACAATGCCAAAATAGATAATTATATTTCTATTTTAAGGCCTTTTTTCTTTAAAATTATTTTTCTTAAAAATTCCATCGGTACAACAGTAAATGCCAAAGCCACAACAAAAATTAATTCTAAAATTGTCATTCCATAGGTTCTAAATAGTTCATGGCCATTGTAAATTAAGAATATTTGAACAATGATAATAAACATGAATATACTTATAAAAACTTTATTTTTAGTAATATTAGATAAAATATTTAGTCTTTCGGTTCGTGAATTAAAAGCGTTGAAAATACCAATAAAAATGAATAGGGCAAAATAAGAGGTCATAAAATGCTTTTCATCACTTCTAATAATGGTTTTAATTATTGGTAATTTTAAGAACAAAATACAAATAAGTGCAGAGTAGATGGCGGTAAAAATGATTTCTGAATACATATATTTATTGATAAAGGGTTCATCAGCACTTTTGGGTTTTTGCTCCATATAATATTTTAAAGGAGCTTCATAGGAAAAAGCTAAGCCAGCAAAAGTATCCATAATCATATTTAACCATAACATTTGAATAATAGTTATAGGAGTACTAATGCCAATATACGATCCTATAATTGATAAAAATAAAGCAGTAAAATTAACAGTTAATTGATAAACGACAAATCTTCTAATACTTTTAAAAATAGTACGACCATAAAGAATAGCTTTACTGATTGAAATAATATTATTATCCAAAATAACGATATCACTAGCTTCTTTAGCAACTTCTGTTCCACTACCCATAGCAAAACCAACATTAGCTTTTTTTAAAGCTGGGGCGTCATTAACTCCATCTCCAGTCATTCCCACAACATAATTCATTTCTTCTAAAATAGTTACCAATCTACTTTTATCCTGCGGAAGAGCTCTGGCTACCACTTTTAATTTATGAATTATTTTTTTTATTTCTTCATTATCAAGATTATTAAATTCTTCACTGGATAATATCACATCAGTATGACTAGTAATTATACCCGAATCCATAGCAATATTTTTAGCGGTATCTTTAGCATCTCCGGTTATCATAATAACATTTATTCCAGCATTATGTATTAAACTAATTCCTTCTTTGGCTTCTTTTCTTAATTCATCTTTTAAAGTTACAAAGCCTAGAAATGTTAAATCATTTTCTTTTTTTCCTACTGCTAAAACAATAACTCTAAATCCCTTTTTAGTATATTTTTCAATTTCTCTGGTTATTATTTTTTCATTAATGATAATTTTTTCTTCGCCAAAGCTAGTCAAGTATTTAGTACATTTAGGTAATATTATTTCGCTAGCTCCTTTTATATAAATTTCCTCATTTAGATAAATAGCACTATATTTATTTTTACTATCAAATGGTATTCTTTTAGTTATTGGTGTCTTTTCTTTTTTAATTTTTAAGAATTTAATTAAAGCTTTATCGGTAGAATTACCCCCAATAATATTATCTTTACTAATAGTACTTTCGTTATTTAAGATTAATGAGTTATAAACTTTATCTATAATTTTAGTATTTTTCAAACTTTTTTCATCTTTAAATGTTTTTAAATCGCCAGCAATAAAAGCTGTTACTTCTAATTCGCCTTTTGTTAAAGTTCCTGTCTTATCAGTTAACAAATAATTTAAATTGCCACTAGTTTCAATTCCTGTTGGCTTTCGAACTAATACGTTGTCTTTAAGCATTCTTTTCATATTTGACGATAATACTAAGGTTATCATCATGGGTAAACCCTCAGGAACTGCGACAATTATAATGGTAACTGCCAAGGTAAGGGCATAAATTAAATAATTTAAAATTATTTTAGGAGTAGTAAGAGTCGTTATAATTAATTCCCAATTAAAATTATTTTCAATAACAATTTTATTAAAAAGATAAGAGAGTGTCACAACAAAAGCCCCTATATAACCAATTTTACTTATAATTTTAGCAAGTCCATATAATCTTTTTTTTAATGGAGAAGTAGGATCTTTACTTTGAATTTCTAAAGATATTTTTCCATATTGGGTATTGTTACCAACTGCTTTAACTAACATTTTAGCATTTCCTCCAGTAACAACGGAACCGCGATATAACTTATTGGCATTTATATTTTTTTTAACATCCTTAGATTCTCCAGTTAGAGATGCCTCATTACAAGTTAACAAGCCGCTTATTAAAATACCATCTGCTGGTACCGAATCTCCAGTTGTAAGATTTAAAACGTCTCCTACCACAACTTCATTAATCATAATTTCTGTTAAAAGGTTATTTCTATAAACCTTAACTTTAATTTTACTAACATTTTCCTGCAATCTTTTAAAAGCTTCTTCGCTCCCATATTCGGAAATAGTTGATATAAAAGAGGCAATCATTACGGCAATAGCTATTCCTATTGTTTCATACCAATCATATTTGGAAAAGATAAATAATAATTTAATTCCTAAAGCAATAAGTAATATTTTTATTATGGGATCTCCTAAAGACTCTAATAATATTTTAAAAAATGTTTTTTGTTTTACTTTAGTAAGTTCGTTGGTGCCATATTGTTTACGACTATTAATCACTTCTTCATCACTAAGACCATTATAATTTATCATAGTTCACCCAATTAAATATATGGATTTAATATATATTTAAGAACATATAATTTATGTCAAATCAAAAAAGGTAACAAATAATTAAAATTTGTTAATGTATATTTATACTTTCAAGCAAACTTGTAAAGTTTACATTCAAAAATGTAAAGCAAGTGAAACCATATTGAAAATCAAAGACGTGATAATTTATAATGAAAATGTAAAGTAAAAGGAGAAGCATAATGAATAAAAAAATTTTGTTAGGGTTAGCTAGTTTTGGAGCATTTTTTGGAGTTATGAATATTACTAAAGCCGAGTGCAAAAAAATTGATATGAATTATGAATGTGTAGAAGTTGAATCCGTTGAAGCTGGAAGTAATAGCACTGATATTAATGTTATCGTTGGAGATGTTGCTACTCCAATATATTCAGTAGATATTGAATGGGATGATTTAAAATTTGACTATATTTACGATTATATAGAAAACAGATATTTATTTGTACCTGAGAAAACTTGTCAACAATATTCCGTTGATCAAGAAAAATATGGTCAAATGGTTTTTGATGATTCAAAAGATGAATATGGAAACAGTTTTTATTTATATACTAATGATAGTTGTACAGAAAGAGCTTTAGGTGGGGGAGGCAATTATGAGCCAGGTAAAATTTATTACGCAATTTATCCGAAAAGAAATGGCATATCTATAGTTGATAAATCTGTTGGTGGAGCTATTGCCCCTTCTGTTACTTTTAAACCAGAAGCTAAATACAGTAAGATAAATGGGAAATTTAAATATTTGGCACCCATTTGTAGATATGTTACAGAAGACGAATGGAATAATAAATATGCAATCCCAACTATTTATTCTGATTCAGAGTGTAGTGAAAAAGTTGACAAAGACAGTACTCAATTTGAAGCAAATAAATACTATACGAACGATTTAACTTACAAAGATTTGGCTGGTAGTTCTTTACCTGATGAAGCTCGAGCAATGCTTGAATCTTATGGCTACACATATGATTTGCTATTTAATGTAGAAAATGATTCAGATTTAAATCTTAAACCGGTCTCAGAAGAAAAAATAGGTACAATTACAGTATCAATTTCGGCTAAGGATAATTAGAAATAAAAAGCCTTTTTAATTAAAGAAGTGTTCAGAATGAAAAAAAGTGTAGTAAATCTAATTTTAATTGTTATTTTGTTTTTATTAATGGGCTGTACGGCGTTATATGTTTTATGGAAACAACATGTGTTTATTCCAGAATTTGCTCCTGTGACAATAGATAAAAATGCTATTAAAGAAGATGAAAAGGGAAACACAGTGTCATCTCATAATAATATAGCAAGTTTATCATATTCTAATATAGTATCGGTTAATAGTGATACCAAAAAAATAGATTTATATTTTAAAAACGCTAGTAAATCTCAAAAAAATATACTTTTATATATTATCATAAAAAAAGATGGATTAGAACAAGCCATAGCAGAATCCGGCTTAATTCCCGTTGGTTATGCATTATATCACTTAGATTTAAAAGATGGCATAATATTAAATAAAGGCGGATATAATGGTATTTTTAGAATTGCTTACTATAATGAAGAAACAGGTAGTAAAGAAGTAGTTGATACAGAAATAGATGTATCGATTGATGTTAAATAAAGGTTAAAATAAAAAATTACCCAACATTGGGTAATTTTTTAGCTTTCTTCGATAAAATTTTTAGATTTATGAGGTTCATCAAATAATAAATTAGGATAATTTTGTTGTCTTAAAGCTTCATAAATAACAATCGCAACAGTATTAGAAAGATTTAAAGCCCGGACATCGCTAGTCATAGGTATTCTTAAGCAACGATTTATATAAGGTTTTAATATGTGAGGAGGAATGCCTGTTGATTCCTTACCAAAGAAAAAATAAATGTTTTTAGATTTATCACTATAATCAAAGCTAGTATGAGGTTTATGGCCATAACGGGTCAAAAAATAAAATTCTCCTTTATTTTTTTGAAAAAATTCTTCTAAGTTTTCATAAATAGTGTATTGACATTTATCTATGTAATTAACGCCACTTCTTCGTACGTATTTATCTTCTAGACTAAATCCTAAAGGTTTAATTAGATGTAAATGAGTATTAGTGGCAATACAGGTTCGCATAATATTTCCCGTATTTGTGGGTATTTCTGGTTCAAATAAAACAACATTAAGCATGTTATCACCTCTTAAGCAAAAATATTATATAAAATATAGATTTAATTGTCAAAAATTCATAATTAGTTTATAATGATAATGGTGATAATAATGGCAAAAAGAAAAAAATCTAAAGAAACAAGTACGCCTAAAATGAGTGTAGAATTAACCGGCTTAATTTTAGTTTTAATTGGCATTATTGGCTTTGGATTTGGTTACATTGGTACTTTAATTAAAGAATTTGCAATGTTTTTACTTGGTTCTTGGTGGATTGTTTTTGTCATTTATATTCTATTAATTGGTTTGTTTATGTTATTTAAAAGAAAAATGCCTAAGTTTTTTTCTTCTCGTTTAATAGGTTTTTATTTAGTCATGATTGTTATATTAGTAGCTAGTCATTTTACTTTTTTAGATAAAACGGGTAGTCCTTCTGAAATTTTAAAAACTACCTTTGATCAATTTATGGATCGAATGGGCAGCATTGATGTGTCTAATTCAATTTTAAATACTGGAAACACTTCTATAACTATTGGTGGGGGCTTAATTGGTGCTTTATTCATTAGTGGTCTTTACTTTTTGTTTGCTAAAACAGGAACGATAGTAGTATTAGTGGTTATGGGTATCTTTGGTTTAATAATGTTATTTGATATTACTTTAACGGATGTCATAGATAAAGTAAAATCTTTTGTTAGGAGAAATAAAGACGATAATGTTGAAGAACAAGAGGAATTGCCTTCCTTATCCCAAATAAGTGAAGAAATAAAAGAAGAAAAAGAGCCAGACAACCGAGTAGTAATTTCTAGTTTAGAAGAAATAAAAAATAAGCCTTTAGAAGCAAAAGAAGAAATAATTGATATTAATCCGGTAGTGATTGAAGAAACTATAAATTCTGGTAATTATAAGTTGCCCCCTATTAGTCTTTTAAATGAAATTAAAAATTCTAAGAAAAATGTAAATGATACATATATTTTAAATAATAAAGATACTTTGGAGAGAGTTTTAAAAGATTTTCAAATTATTGGTAAAGTAGTGGATATTCATATAGGGCCAGCAGTTACTCAATATGAAGTTGTTGTTCCTAATGGTACTAAAGTTAGTCGGATATTATCGATCAATAAAGAAATAGCTTTAGCTTTGGCGGCTAAAGATGTGCGAATTGAAGCACCAATTCCCGGTAAAAGTACAATCGGAATAGAAATTCCTAATGAGAGTATTAGTGCTGTATCATTTAGAGAAATTTTGGAAGCTAATCAAAATGTAAAAAACAAATATGAAATAATGATTACTTTAGGTAAAAATTTAATGGGAAAACCAATTGTTGCTGATATGGCGAAAATGCCCCACCTTTTAGTAGCAGGATCGACTGGATCAGGTAAATCAGTCTGCATTAATTCTATTATTTGTTCTATATTAATGAGCTATAATCCTAACGATGTTAAATTGATTATGGTTGACCCTAAAAAAGTAGAGCTTACTAATTATAATGGTACGCCACATTTATATTGTCCTGTTGTAAATGATCCGAAAAAAGCTTCCATTATGCTTCAAAACGTTGTAAGGGAAATGGAAAAAAGATACGATACTTTTGCCGAGACAGGAGTTAAGAAAATAAGCGAATATAATGCGTATATTGAAAAAGAAAATAAGAAACATCCGGAATCCCCTTTAAATAAGATGCCTTATTGGGTTGTTATTATTGATGAATTAGCGGATTTAATGCTCGTAGCAAGTAAAGAAGTAGAGGATTCAATTATGCGAATTACTCAAATGGCTCGGGCAGCAGGTATTCATTTAATCGTGGCCACTCAAAGACCTTCTACTGATGTTATCACCGGAGTTGTTAAAGCGAACATACCATCACGTATATGTTTTGCCGTAGCTAGTCAAATTGATTCAAGAACTGCTTTAGATATGGCTGGAGCAGAAAAACTCCTTGGTAAAGGTGATATGTTATATTTACCGATGGGAGAAAATACTCCGGAACGTATTCAAGGTTGTTTTATCTCAGATGAAGAGATTAATCGTTTAATTAATTATTGTAGTAAACAAATGACCGTTAAATATGGAGAAGATATGACTATTTCTAATGCAACTTCTGCTTCTTCTTCAGGAAGCGGTAATGGCGAAGATAATTATGACGATCCAATGTATAATGAAATTGTTGAATTTGCTGCCCAAACAGGTAAAATTAGCGCTTCTTTAATTCAAAGAAAATTTAGATTTGGCTTTAATCGAGCTGCTCGAATGATTGATTTATTGGAAGCAAGAGGTATTGTTGGACCACAAAATGGTTCCAAACCGCGAGAAGTTTTAGTTAAATTAGAAGATAAAGAAGAATAATTGTTCTTCTTTTTTCATAGATAAAAATATAATTATTTTTATTAAAAATTGGTTTACAAAAATGGGAACAATTGGTAAAATTAGTATGAAAGGATAAATGATTTTATGAGTCAAAAAAAAGGTGTTGCAACCAAAAGTAAAAGTAACGATAAAAGCCTTAAAAAAAATAACTATAAAAATTATCTTTATGCTTGTTTAATATTAGTAGGTGGTATAGTTTTAGCTTTATATTTTTACTCTTGGCATGAGGTGAAACAAGAAGAAAAATTGATGAATAGTTATTTAATTACTTCTAATACAATAGTTAATAAGATTAGCGACTTAAATTCTCTAAGTCAAATTAGAACGGAAGCCCCTTCATCATATTTTATTTATTTAAGTTATACTGGTGATGAAGAAATTTATAATTTTGAAAAAGAAATAAAAAGAGTAATTGATAAATATAAATTAAATGATATTTTCTATTATATTGATATTACTAATTTAAAAGCAGAAAATGAAAATTATTTAGAAGAAATTGCAAAAAGCTTAAATATTAAAAAATTAGAAAAAGTTCCAGCTATAATTTATGTTTACGAGGGTGATGTTTTAGACAATAATATTTTAGATGGTCAAAATGAAGAATTAATCAAAATAGACGATTTAGAAAAATTATTAGATGTATATGATTTTGACACAGTAAAATAGGCAAAAAACATATAAGACATTTTAATTATCTCATACATTAATGTAGGAGGTAATTTTTTTATGTTATTTGATAATAACAATATTGATTTAGATTTTTCCTTATTAAACTTGGCTGGTGTTCCCACATCTGTTAACTCTAGTCAATCATTTGCTACTAGTCCTAAGTTTTTAAACGCTAAAGAAGGCTTTTTAAAGGGAAATATGTTTAAAGACGAATATAAACCATATAAAAATTTAACTTATATAAATATTCGCCCTAATAATGATAGAGAGGCCAAATTATATACAGTAATGGAATATTCTTTTGCCATTAATGATATGAATTTATATTTGGATTTACATCCTGAAGATAAACAGGCCCTACGTCTTTTAGAAGAATTTATAAAAGAAGAAAAAGAGGCTAAAGAAGAATATATTAGAAAGTATGGACCTTTAACAGTAAATGAAACCAAAGGTGATAAATTTGAATGGATAGATAGTCCATGGTCTTGGGAAAATTTAGGAGGTAATATGTATGTTTAAATATGTTAAACACACCAATTATCCAATTAATATTACTAAGAAAGACTTAAGAATGGCTAAATACTTATTAACTCAGTTTGGTGGTGCTAATGGCGAATTGGCCGCTGCAATGCGTTATTTCAGCCAAAAATTTACAATGCCGGATGATAAAGGAAAAGCTTTATTAAATGATATTAGTACAGAAGAATTAGGACATTGTGAAATGATTTGTACGATGGTATCGCAACTTACCAAAAATGCAACCGTTAAAGAACTAGAAGAAGCCGGCTTAGCATCATATTATGCTGATCATAACAAGGGGATTTATCCTGTTGATGCATCCGGAGTACCATTTACAGCTACCTATTTTGCTGTTACCGCTGATCCGATTGCTGATTTAATGGAAGATATGGCTGCCGAGCAAAAAGCAAGAGCAGTATATGAAAATTTAATTGATTTGACTACTGATGAAAATGTTCTTGCCCCTCTTTTGTTTTTAAGACAAAGAGAAGTGGTTCATTTTAATCGTTTTAAAGAATTATATGAATATTATAAAAGCAAAGGATATTAAAAAGAAAGCTCAATAGAGCTTTTTTAAATTAGCTATTTCTTTTTTGTGAAAATTTGGTATAATTTTTATAGAAAGTAGGAAAATAAATAATGGAAGAAGAAAAAGAATACGAATTTGAAAAAGATGAATTAAATCAAGATAAACCAGAAGTTAAATTAAAAAGTGAAATGTATAATCATGATAATGAAAATATTGTGAGAAGAGACGAAGAAAATCACGCTGTAATGTGGGGATTTGTAATCGGCTTTATATTATTTTTTCTTTTATTAATAATGATAATCATCTTTACAAATTAGTAAAGGAGGATTATGTTATTAACTTGTTTAGAGATTTTTGCCGCTCGAATTGTTGATGTAACTTTAGGAACTATTAGAACAGTATTTTTTGTCCGGGGCAAAACCATTCAACCATTTATTATTGCTTTTTTTGAAGTATTGGTATGGTATGCGGTAGCAAGAGAAACCCTTAATACGAATGGCAATGCTTTTTTAATAGCTATTTCATATGCTGGCGGGTATGCAACTGGAACTTTTATTGGATCTTTATTATCTAAAAAATTTATTAAAGGTATTGTAAGCGTACAAATTGTGGTGAAAAAAAATTCAGAAAAGTTAACAAATAATTTGCGTCAAAAAGGATATGCCTTATCTGTTTTAGAATTAAAAAATGATTATGAAGGCAATAATAAAGATATGTTATATATTCAAGTTAATAATAGTAAGTTAAAAGAATTAATAAATATAGTCAAAAGATTTGACAAAAATGCTTTTATTGTAGTTAGTGATACGAAAATTGTTCAAAATGGACTAATAAAATAGTTGTATATTATTTATAATTTTGATATAATACTTGTACAGATTTAAGTGGGCAGAAATTCCCACTTTTATTATTAGTTAGAGGTGAGTATGGAAAAAATAAATAAGTTAAAAGAAGAATTAGAGAAAGTTTTACTTCCTAAAGAAATAATCGTTGATGAAGTTTATTTAGAAAAAAGAGGAAAATATACTTTTCTCACAGTAGTTTTAGATAAAATAGGGGGAATAGATTTGGATAGTATTGTGGAAGCCACTAATATAATTAATCCAATCATTGATGAATATGATGTATGTGATAGTGAATATATTTTAGATGTTATAAGTAAGGAAAGAGGTAATAATTAAAAATGGATAGTAAAGCATTTATTAAAGCATTAGATAATATAGTTAAAGAAAAAAATATTAGTGCTGATGTTGTTTTTGAGGCTATGACTTTAGCATTACAAACAGCTTATAAGAAAAATTTTGACTCAAAAACCAATGTAAGAGTAGATATAAATCGAGAAACTGGTGAAATAAAAGTATATTCTTATTTAGTAGTAGTGGACGAGATTGATGAAGGTACGGAAGAAGAAGATAGTGAAGGAAATATTATTGAAGTTCCGCCTAAAATAAATATTGATGCGCAAATTTTGTTAGAAGATGCTAAAAAAATTAAAGCCGATGCTAAAGTTGGCGATACGATTGAAAAAGAAGTAACTCCTAAAGATTTTGGCCGGGTTGCCGCCGGAACTGCTAAACAAGTAGTAACACAAAAAATTAGAGAAGCTGAAAAAAACAGTATTATTGAAGAATTTGCTGATAAAGAATTTGAAATGATGCTAGGTATGGTAGCCATGGAAGATCAAAAAAATTATTATATTGATTTAGGAAGAACAAGAGGAATATTACCTAAATCTGAAATAATTCCTGGTGAAACTATTAAAATGGGATCTAATATAAGAGTTTATATAACTAAAGTGGAAAATGGAACAAAAGGTCCCGTAATTATGACTTCCCGAAAACATTATGGCTTTGTTAAGAGATTATTTGAAACTATGATTCCAGAATTACAAGACGGTTCCATTGTTTTATATGGCGTCGCAAGAGATGCCGGTAATAGAAGTAAAGTAGCTGTTTATTCCACTAATGAAAGAATAGATGCTATTGGCGCTTGTATTGGAGAAAAAGGAAGTAGAATTGGTAATATTCTTAAAGAGTTAAATGGCGAAAGAGTAGATTTAATTTTATATGATGAAGATCCTAAAATTTTTATTGCCAATGCTCTATCTCCAGCTAAAAATGTTATAGTTAATATAACTGATGAAATTAAAAAAGAGGCTTTAGCTATTGTAACAGATGATAATTTAAGTTTAGCTATTGGAAAAAAAGGCAGCAATATTAGATTGGCTAGCAAATTAACTAAATACAAATTAGAAATTAAAACCTTATCTCAAATTAATGAAGAAGGAAATAAATAAAAGAGGGGAAAATGAAACAGAGAAAAATACCAATGCGGACATGTGTTGTAACCCGCGAAAAATGTGAGAAGAAAGATTTAATTAGAATAGTAAGAACTCCCGAAGGAAAAGTAGAAATAGATTTAACCGGCAAAAAAAATGGACGGGGAGTTTATTTAAAAAAAGATGCTGAAGTTTTTGCTAAAGCGCAAAAAAGCAAAATTTTAGATAAGAATTTAGAAATAGAAGTTGAAGATGAAATTTTTAATAGTTTGAATGAATTATTAAAATAAGAAAGGAGAAAAAACATGAATGTAAAAGAATACGCTCGTGATATCAATTTATCAGTAGCAGAAGTTTTAAAAAAATGCCGTGAGTTAGGAATAAAAGCTACTACTGGTGATGATGTCTTGATGGATGATGACATAATTATGTTAGATAATACCTTAAACTTAATTAGTACTGATGATGATATTACTTATGATGAAGATGAATTGGTAGAGAATATTGCTATTGATATAATGGAAAGTAAAAATATATCAGAGTCTAATACATCTAAAAAGCAAAAGTTGAAGAAAAAAGACAATAATACGGAGTCTAAAGATAATTATAAATTATTAAAAAAAGAGATGTATAAACATAAAGAAAAGTTAATGAGTAATTCTGAGACTAGCGAAAATATTGTTTTATATAAACAAGGTATGAGTGTTATGGAATTATCTAAAGCTTTGGATGTCAGTGGCACTGATATTATCAAAAAATTAATGTCTTTAGGTTTAATGCTAAGTTTAAATGATTCTATAGATTTCGAAACTGCCGAAATAGTCACTTTAGATTATAATAAAACCTTAAAAAAGGAAGAAACTCAAGATTTAGCTAATTTTGAGGAATATGAAATAATTGATAAAGAAGAAGATCTAATTAAAAGGCCTCCAATAGTAACAATTATGGGTCATGTTGATCATGGTAAAACAACTCTTCTTGATTATATTCGCCATTCTCATGTTGTTGAAGGAGAATTTGGAGGAATTACCCAACATATTGGAGCTTATCAAATAGATCATAATGGCAATAAAATAACATTCATTGATACCCCAGGTCATGCGGCGTTTACCGAAATGCGGGCTCGGGGAGCTAGTGTTACAGATATTGTAATTATTATTGTAGCGGCTGATGATGGTGTTATGCCCCAAACAAAAGAAGCTATTGATCACGCTAAAAGTGCTGGCGTTCCAATTATTGTAGCAGTTAATAAAATTGATAAGCCTGAAGCTAATCCGGAAAAAATATATACAGAAATGGCCCAAGACGGCATTACTCCTGAAGAATGGGGTGGCGAAACTCCATTTATTAAAATATCGGCTCATACAGGAGAGGGAATTGACTTATTATTAGAAACTATTGAAACAATCGCCGAAGTCAATGATTATAAAGCCAATCCTAACCGATATGCAACTGGATCTGTTATTGAATCAAAATTAGATAAAAATATTGGTGGTATTGCCTCATTTATTATTCAAAATGGTACCTTAAGAATTGGTGATCCTATCGTTGTAGGTGAACATTTTGGCAAGGTAAGAACTATGAAAAATGATTTAGGCGAATCTATAGTTGAAGCCGGTCCATCTACACCAGTGGAAGTAACCGGAATATCTGAAACTCCAGAAGCTGGTGATAAATTTATGGCTTTTGAAACAGAAGCTAAAGCCAAAGAAATAGCTAATAAACGGAAAAATTTAAATACTTCTAAATATAAACAAGATGTTGTATCTTTAGATGATTTGTTTAAGAAAATTGAATCAGGTCAAAAAGAAGTTAATGTGGTTTTAAAAACCGATGTTAGAGGTAGTGAAGAAGCCGTTAAAAATGCATTAGAAAAAATAAATATCGGTGATGTTGTGGTTAAAGTAATTCGGAGTGGAATTGGTACAATTACCGAAAGTGATGTAGTTTTGGCTAATGCTTCGGATGCCTTAATCATTGGCTTTAATGTTGTTCCTAATAATACGACTAAAGAGATTGCTAAAGAATATAATGTTGATATTAGATTATATACTATTATCTATAAATTAGTGGAAGATATGGAATTAGCCATTAAAGGTATGTTGGATCCGGAATATGAAGAAAAAATTATGGGAACTGCAGAAATAAGAAAAATTTTCAAATTTTCTAAAATTGGCAATATTGCTGGTTGTTATGTTACGGATGGTGTTATAAAAAATAATGCCAATATTAGATTAATTCGCGACGGGGTTGTCATAGCCGAAGATAAAATATCATCTTTACAAAGGGGCAAAGAATCTGTTAAAGAAATGAAAAAAGGATTTGAATGTGGTATTACTTTAGAAAATTTTAATGATATTAAAGAAAATGACGTTATTGAAGCATACGAAATGGTTGAGGTTAAGAATGGCTAGCCATAAAATAGAACGCTTAGCTAGTGATATTATTAAATATTTAAGTAATATTATTTTAACGGAAACAGATGATAATTTATTAAAGAGTGTAACTTTAACGGACATAGAATTAAGTAAAGATTTAAGTTGTGCTAAGATTTTCTTTACCAGTATAAGTGATTTAACTCATAAGGAAATAGAAAAGGAAATGCAAGAAGCTGCTCCCTTTTTAAGAGGATGTTTAGGTAAAGTATTGGAAGCTCGCAATATTCCAGAATTGAGATTTGTTTATGATGAATCTATAGAATATGCTACTAAAATTGAAAAAATAATTTCAGATATTCATAAGAATTAGAGGGTTATGGAAGTAAAATTTGTTATTAAAAGTATTAAAAAAGTGAGTAAATTTGAAAAGGATTTTATAATAAAAGCTTTTCAAATTTACTATCAAAAGAAAAATGGATATGATTTAAAAGAAGCTTTTATCAAAGTAACGAAATTTAATTCTTTAAGCAGAGAGAAAAACGAAATTATCGATGCTTATGCCAGTAATTATAATAAAGCGGTTTTATTGTGTAACTCTTTTACTGCCAAAGAAAAGATATTATTAATTTATAAAGATTCGTTATTAAGCGGTTGTGCTAAAATTAAAGAAGAAGCCCAATTGATTTCTGTATCAGCTATTAGTATTTTAGAAAATGATAAAGATAGTTTTAAAAAAATTGGAACATCTACTATTGAGTTTATAGAGGCCTATTATCGGAAACAAAATTTTAATAAAATTAATATTGAAATTGCCTTGAAAGAAGTAACATTATTAATGATAGTAGCAAATCTTGGCTATAGAGAAGAGGAAGAAGACATTACTATAGATGCTGATAATGATTTTTATATTTATAGTAAATATTTAAAATAATATGAATTTAGGAATAATTGTTAAAAAAGAAAAGAATTATACAAGTCGTGATGTTGTCAATAAACTAGGAAAAATTTTAAAAACTAAAAAGATTGGCCATACCGGAACTCTTGATCCAATGGCTGAAGGAGTACTTATATGTTTAGTTGGAAAATATACTAAATTAGCTAGTTTAATTACGACTGAAGATAAAGAATATATTGCTAATATTAAATTAGGTATCGAAACTGATACTCTTGATATTACTGGTAAGATTATTGAAGAAGAAAACCCACGTCTTTTAGAAGTTAGTGAAATAATGGAAACATTAGCCAATTTTAAGGGCGATTATCTTCAAACAATTCCTTTATTTTCCGCTAAACATATTGGTGGTAAAAGATTGTATGAATATGCTCGGAATAATGAGCCCGTTGCTTTACCACAAAATTGGGTAAAAATTAAAGAAATTGAGTTCTTAAGTTATCAAGAAAATCAAATAAGCTTTAGAGCAGTAGTCAGTAAAGGCACTTATATTAGAAGCTTAGTTAAAGATATTTGTGCTAAATTAGAGGTTAAGGGATGTATGGCTAGTTTAGTAAGAACCAGGCAGGGAAAATTTACAATTGAGAATGCTAGTACTTTAGCCGAAATTGAAAACAACAATTATAAAGTTTTAAAAATAGATGATTTATTAGATTTAACAATATTAAATATTTCTGATGATTTAAGGAAAAAAGTTATTAATGGCAATGTAATTACTTTAGAGGCAGAAGGCTTTGTTTTATTTAAAGACAATGCCACCGAAATAGCATTATATTATTTTGAAGAAGGTATTGGCCACTTAAAAATTTTATTTTAAAACATAATAAAAAACTGATTTTTTATTTACATTTTCTAAGTTTTATAATATAATTAAATAGAAGTTTTTACTTAGATTAAAAAGATTTCCGATTTTAGTCTCAGTTTAAACCAATTAGATAGAAAGGAAAAAAGTATGGCTTTAAAGAAAGAAGAAAAAGCTCAAATTATTAAAAACTTTGCTAAGAATGAAAAAGATTGTGGTTCTGCAGAAGTGCAAGTAGCAATTTTGACAAAAGAAATAAATGATTTAACTGCTCATATGCAAGAACACAAACATGATTATCATTCTAAGAGAGGTTTATTAATTAAAGTTGGGAGAAGAAAAAAATTACTTAATTATTTAAAAAATAATGATGTAGTTAGTTATCGTGAATTAATCAAGAAATTAAATTTAAGAAAATAAAGGCACTGAGATTTTTAGTGCCTTTTTATTTAGAAAGAGGTAGAAATGAAAAAAGTATTTGAATTAGATTTCTATGGAAGAAAATTAGTAGTTGAACATGGAGAACTAGCTAAGCAAGCTCATGGTAGTGTTTTAGTTAGATTTAATGATACCGTTATATTAAGTACCGCTGTAGTTTCTAAAAACGCTAATATATTATCTGATTTTTTTCCATTAATGGTTTTATACAATGAGAAATTGTATTCAGTTGGAAAAATCCCGGGTGGTTTTATTAAAAGAGAAGGGCGCCCTACTGATAATGCCACTTTAGCGGCCAGAATGATTGACCGCCCAATGCGACCTTTATTTCCAGAAGATTTTCGTAATGAAGTGCAAATTGTTAATACAGTATTAAGTGTGGATCAAGATAATTCTCCGGAGTTAACTGCTTTATTTGGTTCTAGTTTAGCAACTTGTATAAGTAAAATTCCTTTTAATGGGCCTGTTGCAGCGGTTAAAGTTGGCAGAATCAATGGCGAATTTATTATTGATCCTTCTGTGGAAGAGTTAGAACAATCAGATATTGATTTAACTGTAGCGGGAACAATGGATGCTATAAACATGGTGGAAGCGGGAGCAAAAGAGGTTTCTGAACAAGATATGCTTGAAGCTTTATTATTCGGCCATGAAGCAGTCAAAAAACTAGTTCAATTTGAACTTGACATTATTGCTGAAATTGGCGAAGAAAAAATGGATTATCCAAAATTGGAAATTAGTGATGACTTAAAAGATGAAGTTAAGAACTTAGTAGAAAAAAGATTAGATGAAGCTTTAAGAATAAAAGAAAAAGCCTCAATGTATGAAGCAATTGAAAATTTGAAAAATGAAGTTTTAGAAAAATATAAGTTAGAAAATGAGGCCAACTTAAAACCAGAAGAATTAACAGAATTACTGACAAAAATCACTTTAATATTTGAAAATGTACAATACAACGTTTTTAGAAAAATAGTTGTTGATGAACATATAAGAATTGATGGCCGAAAGATGGATGAAATAAGACCAATTAGTGCAGCGATTGATCTTTTACCTAGAACTCATGGTTCTGCTTTATTTACAAGAGGAGAGACTCAAAGTTTATCCATAACTACTTTGGGAGCTTTAGGCGAAAGTCAAATGTTAGATGGTTTATCGATTGAAGAAGAAAAAAGATTTATGTTGCATTATAATTTCCCTCAATTTAGCGTAGGCGAGACAGGTAGGTATGGAAGTCCTGGTCGAAGAGAAATTGGTCATGGGGCTTTAGGCGAGAGAGCTTTACTTCAAGTTATACCTTCAGAAGAAGAATTTCCTTATACTATTAGAGTAGTATCTGAAATATTAGAGAGTAATGGATCTTCTAGCCAAGCTAGTATCTGTGCTGGTTGTTTAAGTTTGATGGCCGCTGGAGTTCCTATAAAAGCGCCGGTTGCGGGTATTGCTATGGGGCTAATAACAAATAATGATAAATATACCATTCTAACTGATATTCAAGGAATGGAAGATCATTTAGGAGACATGGATTTTAAAGTAGCAGGTACTCGAGAAGGAATTTGTGCCTTGCAAATGGATATTAAAATTGATGGCGTCAATAAAAACATATTGCAAGAGGCTCTAGATCAAGCTAAAAAAGCTAGAATGCAAATTTTAGATTTGTTTGAGACAGTTATTCCAGCCCCTCGAAAAGAATTAAGTAAATATGCTCCTAAAATCGAAACCTTTAATATTGATCCCGAAAAAATTAAAGATGTTATTGGTCGTGGTGGCGAAATGATTACTAAGATTATTTTGGAAGCTAGTAATGTCAAATCAGTAAATGATAAAAATGCTGTGAAAGTCGATTTAGAAGATGATGGCCGAGTTATAATATATCATAGTGATCAACAAATTATTAAGAAGACGAGAGAAATGATTGAATCAGTAATTAGAGAAGTTGAGACTGGTAAAATATATACGGGTAAAGTTATAAAAGTAGAAGATTTTGGCTGCTTTGTAGAATTATGGCCTGGATGTGAAGGAATGGTTCATGTTTCGCAATTAGATGAAAAGCGAGTAAATAAACCAAGCGATATTGTAAAAGTTGGCGATGAAATAATAGTTAAATCTATGGGGTATGATAATCGAGGTAGATTAAATTTATCAAGAAAAGAAGCTTTACCTAAAAATGTAAAAAAAGAAGAAAAAGATACTAAAAAAGAGGAAAAATAATATATTTAAATTGAAGGAGTAGTAAATATGGAATTTTTAAGTTTTATTGTAATTGTAGCAATAATCATTGCTTTATTAAGTATTAAACAAATTAATGAATATGAAAGAGGTGTTAAATTTAGATTCGGAAAATTTTCTAAAATAATGGAACCAGGATGGAATATAGTATTTCCGATTATTGAATCTTACCGCAAAGTGGATATAAGAACAAAAGCGGTTGATGTCCCTGCCCAAGAAGCCATTACTAAAGATAATGTTTCGGTTCAAATAAACGCCGTTATCTATTATAAATTATTTGATGCCTCTAAAGCCATTTTAGCAGTAGAAAATTTTTATTATGCTGTTGGTCAACTTGCTCAAACAACAATGCGTAATGTCGTAGGATCTGTATCTTTAGATGAACTTTTAGCCGAAAGAGATAAAATAAGTACTGAAATTTGTAAAATTATAGATGAAGCGACAGATCCTTGGGGTATAAAAGTTGAAAATGTTGAACTTAAAGATGTATCTTTGCCAGAAGATATGAAACGTGTTCTTGCCATCGCGGCCGAAGCAGAACGAGAAAAATTAGCAGTTGTTACTAAAGCTAAAGGAGAAGTGGAAGCTTCTAATAATTTAGCTAAAGCCGCTGAAGTTATGGCTAAAACGCCCGGAGCTCTTCATTTAAGAACTTTATCAACTTTATCAGATATTTCTTCTGATAAATCTAACACTGTGGTCTTTTGTTTACCTATTGAAATTTTGGAGGCCTTAAAAAGTAAAGATAAAAAATAGACAAATTATTTGTCTTTTTTTTATCTCTTTTATCTGTTAAAATATAAAATATGAAAAAAGAAAAATTAAATATTGTTTATGAAGATAAAGAATTAATTGTAGTAAATAAAAAAGCGGGCTTATTGACAATAGGAACTGATAAAGAAAAAGAAAAAACTTTATATCATCAAGTTTCAGAATATTTAAAAAAGCAAAATAAAAATAATAAAGTTTTTGTGGTTCATCGTCTTGATAAGGATACATCTGGGTTAGTTTTATTTGCTAAAAATCAAAAAGTAAAATATTTAATGCAAGAAAGATGGCCGGAAGTTAAAAGAGAATATATTGCTATCGTAAATGGAGTGCTAAATAAGAATAAAGATATTATTAAATCTTATTTAAAAGAAACTAAAACCCATTTAGTTTATTCCACTAATGATAAAACTCAGGGCTTGTTGGCTATCACTGAATACGAGAAATTATGTTCAAATGATAAATATACTTTATTAAAAATTAATATTAAAACCGGCCGAAAAAATCAAATTAGAGTTCATTTAAATGATATTGGTTATCCTATAGTAGGAGATAAAAAATATGCTAAAGATGTGTCTAAAAATATAAAACGCTTATATTTGCAAGCTACGGTTCTAGAGTTCTTGCATCCTTTGACAGAAAAAAAGATAAGTCTATCGCTTACTTATCCCCTTGAATTTAATAAATTGATAACTTATGACAAAGATATACATTAATTGTATATCTTTTAATATTCCCTAATATTTAAATCATAATATTCTTCATATGTTAAATTTGATTCCGTGACCTTAGTGGCAAGTTCAACACCCAAATATCTAAGATGCCAATTTTCCTCTTTATATCCAGTTATGGCTTCCCCTTCTTTAGTATATCTTAAAATAAAGCCATATTTATAGGCATTATTTTTTAACCAATCATAATCTTTGTCATTAAGCCGAGCGGGTTTATAATTAGGATCATTTAAGTCCACGGCTAATCCTAATTGATGTTCAGAAAATCCTGGCCGTGCTGAATAAGTATCGGCCAATTCAACTCCTTCTTTTTTAACATAGTTGTTATATAAGGTGCTTTGAAATGAATATGATCTATAAGCAGTAGTACTTTCTAATGTAATTCCGTCTTTTAAAGCTGCTTCAATTAATATTTTAAAAGCATTCGCGGCTTCTTTAACCATTTTAGCCCCATTTTTACTATCAAATAATACTACTAAATTTTCGGGAACGTAATTAGCATCGAGGCGATAATACTTATTGACAATAGTCGTTAATTCATTTTGAGGGCTAATTAAAATACTATCAGTATAAAAATTTTTATCTAAGTCAATATTGACATACGTTACGGCATTAGCTAGAGTACTATTATGAGTAGTAAGATATTTCTTATATCTATCTAATTTATTAATATCAAAATTTTTAATACCAATAAATTTTACAAAGCCATACTGTTTATCTAAACTTAACATTTTAGTCTGATTTTTGGTGCTTAATTTAAAAATATTGTTTATTTCCTCACCTTTATAGCCTTTATTTAAAAAAGTATTAATATTATTAATAAAATTTGCTTCCTCTTGATATTCTATTACTTTATATTCATCTAAATATTTGGCATTATATTTATTACTTTTTTTAACTTCTTCTAATACTTTAGAATCATTTTTATTTTTTTTCGGAGTACTATTTAAAACTAAAACTAATATTACTCCAATTATTAATATAAATAATAGATTATTTTTCATATTAAATTATATTAACAAAGCCTAAAAAAAGACTAGTTCTATTTTGAACTAGTCTCAACTTGTCTTGTTTCTCCGGTTCTTTCCCAGCCGTCTAAAGACGTTTCTGTACTCCATTTATATCTATATTTAGTAACATTTTGAGTTGATATATTAGGAGTAGTAGTTGTTGTAGAACCTGTTGTACATTTAGTTGCTGATCCAGATCCTATTTTTGTCCAACCACTAGGACAACTATAAGTTATATTTTTAGTGGCTTTTTTAGTTTCTTTACCGGTAGAAGTACATTTAGTATTAGAACCACTACCAGATTTAGTATAACCACTAGGACAACTATAAGTAGTAGTCTTAGTTGTATTTTGAGTTTCTTTACCGGTAGAAATACATTTAGTATTAGAACCACTACCAGATTTAGTATAGCCACTAGGACAACTATAAGTAGTAGTCTTAGTTGGTTCTATGTAATTACTTGATGATTTATAACATTTAGTACCACTTAATGTATAACCAGCACTACAATAGTAATCTTTTGTTTTAATAACACTTGTTGATGTCGTTTTAGTTGTTGTACATTGACTACCATTTAAAGTTCCTTCGGAACAAGTATAAGAAGTAGATACGATTGGGGTAGTACTAGAAGTTACTACTTTTTTACAAGTAGTACTTGAACCGCTACCAGATTTAGTATAACCACTAGGACAACTATAAGTAGTTGTAGCAGTTGCTTTAGTAGATGTAGTTGTTGGTGCATAACATTGAGTACCACTTAAAGTTCCTTTAGAACAAGTATAATAAACATTTTTACTAGCAGCCTTAGTTAAAGTACATTTAGAACCACTTTTAGTATAACCACTAGGACAACTATAAGTAGTTGTAGACTTAGCGTTTACATCAGTATATGATGATGTTGGACAGTAATAATCATAAACTGTTCTAGTACAATTACTTCCGGTTGTACATGCTTCTGTATGACTTCCGCTATAAGTACAGCCGTTATAACTTTTACCATAATATAAATCATAATGTTTATAAGTTGTTTTAGAACTATAAACTCGACATTTACCATTACCTAAATCAGTACCGATTCCTGAACAACTATAAGAAGTTGATGATGAAGCATTTTTAGTGATAACACATTGACTACCACTTAAAGTACCTTCAGAACATTTATATTCAGTAACTGTGTTAGCATTAGCCACAACTTGATTTACTGTTTTAGTACAAGTAGTACTAGAACCGCTACCAGATTTAGTATAACCGCTAGGACAACTATAAGTAGTAGTAGATGAAGGTTGAGTTGAGACATTAGTTGTTTTAGTACAAGTAGTACTAGAACCACTACCAGATTTAGTATAGCCACTAGGACAACTATAATTAGTTACTTTATTAGCATTAGTAGTTACATTTGTCTTTTTAGTACAAGTAGTATTAGAACCACTACCAGATTGAGTATAACCAACAGGACAACTATATTTATAATTATAAGAAGCATCTACAGATTGTTCAGTCTTTTTATAACATCTAGTACTAGAACCACTACCAGACTTAGTATAACCACTAGGACAACTATATACTGTTTCTACATTTGGTTCTACATTTTTATTTTCTGTTTTGCTACATTTAGTACTAGAACCGCTACCAGTTTTAGTCCATCCCTCTGGACAGCTGTAAACTGTTTCTACACTTGGTTCTACACTTTTACCTTCTGCTTTGCTACATTTAGTACTAGAACCACTACCAGTTTTAGTCCATCCCTCTGGACAACTATAAGTTATATTTTTAGTGGCTTTTTTAGATTCACCATTTGCTTTAACACAAATAGTATTATCACCACTACCAGACTTAGTATAACCACTAGGACAACTATAAGTAGTTTCTGTTGTTGTATATGATTGTTTAAATCTATATTCTGTTAATAATTGTTCAGAAGGTGTTGAAGGATTGGATGGAGTAGAAGGATTACTTGGAGTTGTAGGTGTAGTTGTACAAGATCCATTATTACATAATTGATTGCATCCTAATTCTTCAGTAGTTTTAGCTGCCTCTCTTCCACAAACAAGAGTGACAGTATAAGTATATTTACCATTATTATTGGCTACAGTAACATAACTGGCTTCTGCATCACAAACGCCATTTTCACCATAACCAAATGGTAACATTAAACCTTTATCAATTAATTCTTGTAAAGTATATTTTATTGTTTGACCATTGCTTGGTAATTCACTTATTAAGAAATATTCTTTAGCTGTATCATGAAGATATTGATAATTATTTATGAATGATTCAGAATATGCTTCTGGATTCTTAATTGTTTCATTTATGTTAGAATTACCATCATTATAATTAACATCAATTGAGTTAGCATTATTTCTTGTAAATAACCATATTATAATAAATATAACTGCTGCTATTAAAAGAATAATAATCCCCTTTTTAATAACATTTCCCCAATCAATTGTTCTTTTAGGTTCTTCTGTATACATATAAATTACCTCCTATTCTTACTATTCTAAAGTTTTAGCTTGTCCACAAACAGTCTTAGCAACGCCTTCTTCAGCGGTATTTAATAATATTTGCAAATCGCGTAATTTTTCTATTCTATCAATATATACATTTTGATTTGGCGTACCTACAATTTTTTCATTGATTTCTGGAGTTCCAAGTGGATAAAAAGGTTTTAAAAAGTATTCATAAGCTGTATAAATATCATTATAATCTTTTAAGATAGCATTATTATTGAACTCACGATTTTCTGTTAATGCTTTTAGATCATTACTAAAACCATTTAAGGATGAGCCAAAAGCAAGAGCATAATTATAAAATTCATCTTTGGCATTGAAATCGTTTGGATTATTTAATATTCCATCTATAATTTCTCCTAAGCCTGTCAAAAAATTATCTAAGTCGGTACCTTCTTTAGCAAAATATTGTAATGAATTAACAGTTTTATGATCTTGGTCTGTAGGTATCTTGAATAAACAATTATTTGTAACGACATTAAATGCTGTATTAAATGATTGAGCTAAATTAGCATTATTTTGAGTCATTAATTCTTTGTTATTAATTGCCATTAATACTTCTACAACATCATTTATAGATGCTTCAGGATAAAAATTGTTTTCTTGAATTTTATAAGCTCTATTAACATAATCTACTGCATCAGCAGCAGTAATATTATATATAGTTCGAGCATTTTCATAATCTGCTAAATACTCTAATTTAAAATCTTTAACTCCTGCATAATTTTCAATAGCTTGATTAAATGCACCCTTTAAAATAGCATCAATAAGTTCTTGAGAGAAATTTTCATCCATTAATGTTGCGGCGTATTCTGAATATCCTTTAGCAATTAATTTAGAAACATTTAAAGTATATAGACTATCTACATCACTTGTTTTATTTTCTTCACTATTTTTATCACTATTATTGTTTGTTAAATTATTTGATGGATCATCTTGAATATTAGAATCTATAGAATAATCATCATTTGATCCTTTATTTGTTTTTTTATTCTTAGCATTGCATTGTGCAAGGCCAACGATAGTTCCAACCAACATCCCAACGGCAAGAACACCAGCACCAATCTTCGCACATGTTGGTAGATGCTTTTTAAACCAAGCACTAGCTTTAGCTAATTTACCTTCGCTAGCTTCTTTTGCTTTTTTACTTTTCTTTGATTTCTTCTTTTTCTTATTTTCATTTTCTGGATCTTCTGGCTCTGGTTCTAAATTTTCTGGATTTTCATGAGTTAATTCAAAGTCGGTACATAAAATCATAATAGTATTTAATTCATCTAATTGGACAGCTAATTCAGCCTCCCCAAATTGTTCAAATGTTTCCAATAATTTTTGACTAATTTCATTTTTTTCAGCGACTTTAATTTTCTTGCCTGCAATAAGATTTAAAGATTGTTCAATTTGAGAAATATCAATTATTCTTTTATGATAATCTTCAATTGCTTCTATTTCAGGCTCAATTTCCGCAATTTCTTCTTCAATTGGCTTAGTATCATAATCTCTTTTCTTAGCCATTTCAAGTTCTTTTTGTAATTCTTCTTTTTGAAGTTTTAAATCCGGATATTTTTCTTCTAATTCTGCAATTTCTTCATCTGTATAATTATACAGAGCTTTCCAATCTTTAATTATAACTTCATTACAACTAGTAAATATTTTAAGAATTTTCGCTTTTATTTCTTTTTTTAAATCAGTTGGTGTACTTGATTTTTGTAATAATTGTAAATTTTCTTGTAGTTCCGCTTTTTGGGCTAAAAAATCTTCGTGAAAATCAACTAATTTTTGAAATTTATCGATGTCTTCTTGAACAGACTTCGCTTCCGCAACTAATCTTCTTTTTTCTTTTTGTTTCTTTTCAGTAAGAATTTCTCCATTATTATATTGTTCGTCAATTTCGGCAATTCTTTCATCTAATTCAGCAGCTTTATTTTTTAAATATGTATAAAAATCTACTAAATCTTGCTTATCTTCACCTACAATTGCACTAATTTTTTTCTCTAATTCACTATCCATAATAAAAATCCCCCTTTGTGAATATGCCGTCTATCCTATCACTAAAAGGGAATTTTGTCAATACCTAACAAATTAGGCCTTTTTTTGAGGTTTATTAGTTAATTCATAATCTAATGTTTTTTCTTGGCTCAATAGTTGATACATAAAAGCCGCTTTGATTTCGTATTGATATATAATAGATTTTTTATTTATTGTAAGAGGTAAATTGAGCTTATTTTTAATTTGATTTAAATATCTTTTCCCCTTTGAATTAAATCCCAAAATTTTGATGTATTCTAAATGCAAATTTTTGTTATCTTCTTTAGTGTAACCAATTAAAATATGAATTAACATTCTTCTTATTTTATTATAGGTATACCTTTTCGATTTTATTAAATCGATGAATTCAGGTAGGGAAGAAGCTTTATTTATAGCTTTTTTTAATCTATTTTCAATGCCTTCATCAACATCTAAATAAATACTTAAATCATGATCGGTTATAATTTTATATTTTAAAAGGGAAAAATAATTATCTAAGGAAATTTTTTGAATATATTTTAGGGTGGAAGAAGGAACATAGGAAGAAATCCTCTCATCATTTTGATATTTGTTTCTAACGTTAGTAGCACTTATTATATTATCATTAGAAGTTATATCTAAATAATCATTGGTTCTTTTTATAGTCAAAGGTTTAATATTATAATGATTTATTGTAATACTTTTTATATAAGAAATACCTAATAAATCATTAGATTTAAATTTAGTTGCTGTCTTCATAGCTTTAGTTAACGCAGTAGGGTAATTAAATCCTTTTTTTAAATATTCTTTGACTTCATCATTATAGTTTTCAGAATTACTAAGAGTATAATTAACCATTTCTTGTAAAGATTCTAAATTATTAGATTCACTTCCAAATACTAGATAGTCGCATTTTAGTTCTTCTAATATTTTAATACTAGCACTAGCAAATATATCCGCGCTTTGAGTGCCAAAAACAAAAGGGAGTTCAATTACAATATCAACTCCATATTCTAAAGCTAGCTTGGTTTTATTTTCTTTGGAAATGATAGATAGTTCCCCTCTTTGAAGAAAATAGCCATTTAAAACTAATACAATTAAAGAATCGGGGAAAAGTTCTTTAATCTTTTGTAAATGATATAAATGGCCATTATGAAAAGGATTGTATTCACAAATAATTCCAATTATTTTCATAAAAAATCACAAAATTAATATAACAACATTTAATTTTATTGTCAATTTATTTGTGGGGCTTGTGTCTACAGCTTTTTTTCAATATAATAAAAATTGGTGATGAGAATGATTATATGTGTTGTAGGTCCAACGGGAGTAGGCAAAACTAAATTAAGTATTATGCTAGCGAAAAAGTATAATGGTATAATTATTAATGCAGATGCTTGTCAAATATATAAGGAATTAAATATTGGAACCGCTAAAATTACCGAGGAAGAAAAAGAGGGGATAGAGCATTTCCTTTTTGATATTAAAAACCCTAAAGAAAGTTATAGTGTAGCTGACTATCAACGTGATTTAAGAGAGCTATTAAAAAAATATAACGACAGAAATATTATTATTGTTGGGGGAACTGGCCTTTATGTAAAAGCGGGACTTTATAACTATCAATTTCAGTCCTTAAAAAATAATGATTATTCTCAATATTCTAATGAAGAATTGTTAAAAATGGTTAAAAAAATCAATCCTAATAGTCAAATTGATATAAATAATCGGCGAAGATTAGAAAATTTTTTAAATAGAGATGATTTTACCTTAGTTAAACCTGACTTATTATATAAAGTTAAATTTATTGGTCTTACGACAGAAAGAGATAATTTATACGCTAAAATAGATAATAGGGTAGACAAAATGGTAAAAGATGGCTTGTTTGCAGAAGTTGAGACTTTATATAAAAAATATGGTAAAACGAGAATTTTAAATAGTGCGATTGGTTATAAAGAAATTATTCAATATATTGAGGGAGAAATTAGCAAAGAGGAAGCTGTTCAGTTAATCAAGAAAAATTCTCGCCATTATGCTAAAAGACAATATACTTGGTTTAATAATCAAATGGAAGTCAAATGGTTTAAAACTGATTACAATAATTTTACTAATACTTTTAATGAAGTATTAGAATATTTAAATGATGTGTCAATCTAATTTATATTCGTATTGACTAATTTTTGAAAATAACTTAAAATTTAATTAATGGTAAAAGAATAAAATAGTTCTTTATCACTAGAAAGAGTGTGTAAAATGAATAAAAAGGTTTTACCTAGAAAAATGGTAGTTTTTTTAGTAAGTATACTCGTAATAGTGGAAATTTGTACATTGTTTTTAATGTATAAAAGTAGTAATAATAAAATGGCTAAATTATCAGAAGTAAATTTATCAGAAGAGGGTAATGATGATTTATTTGCTATAATGTTGGAACAAAGCGATGGTAGTTATACCGCTTCAAAAACCAATACTTGGCCTAGTGATTATTTTTATAATTCTGCCAAATCTGGTTGTGTAGATAATGAAGGTAATAAACTTGAAGGGGGTTTGTCTTATGACAATGCCACTAAAATAGCTACGGTAGATACAAGTAATACGGCTTATTGTTATTTGTATTTTAACAAAAATGATACATTAACTCCTTCATCTCTTGTTACAAAAAAAGTTGATAATTTGAGTACTACTTCAGTTGCTGGTATGTATAGATTTCAAGGTACTGCTGAGCAAGTGACCAATAATTATATTTGTTTGAGTAATGAAACATGTGATTATTTATCAGACGATATGTATAGGATTATTGGTATTTCAGGTAACCAAATGAAAGTAATTAAAAATACAAGTGCAGGTTCTACTACTTGGGAACAAGAAAATACTGGATATATGGGATCCCAAGTATGGAGCGAATTATCAAATGCTGATATGATGATAAATGAACTACAAAAATATACTGAATTAGAAGAATATTTTCAGCCTGCCTTTTGGGGAGGTACTATTGAAGAAAGCGTTTGGCAAAGTAAAAATGGTATAGAAGTACAAAAAAAAGAACCAAATGGTGCAGGCTTTTTTAATTCTTTTGGCCTTATGAATGTATCGGATTACTATTTATCTTTAAATAATGAAACAAATTGCCATTTAAATGGGGCGGCGTGTAAAGAAAGCTGGCTTCATTTAAGTAATAATGGTGATAGTAATACTGAAACTTTAGCAGAATATACGGCATGGAATAGTATCCCTTATGGTACATTAACTCCAGATCCAGTTATTATAATTTATAGTGATGGAACTGCTTCTAAAGGGCCCGAGTATGTAAATAGTGCTTATTTTGAGTATCGACCAGTTGGCTTTTTAAAAGATACGATTACTTTTAAAGGCATAGGTACAAAAGATAATCCTTATGTTATTCAATAAAAAAGCTTCCAAATTGGAAGCTTTTTAAGTGCATTAGCTAATTTCTTTAAATTCTTGATAAATTGCTTTACTAAAATTATGTTCTTCTACTTTAACATTTCCAGCATCGGCTTTTTCTAGTTCTTCTGTAGTTACTAAAAAATATTTATGATGTAAATAATCCTTTCCATCGGCACTAACAGGATCATCCCAAGTAAGATCAAGATGAACCCATTTATTATCAATTTTTAAAGCATTCCATACATGACCATTAGACTCATAACTTATTTCTTCTTTGGTTGTAGCAATTTTATAATTTTCAAAATTTAATTTAGAAAGAATAATAGCCATTAAATCAGCATAACCATTACAGGTAGCCATGCCACTAACTACAGGTCCATAAGCATTGTAAGAAATATAGTCGCTTTTCCCAGTATCGTTTCTTTCTACATCATATTTAGTATTATTAATTATATAATCGTGAATAAGTTTTAAATTTTCATAATCATTATTATCTTTTTGATATATATCAGCAATTAACTTATCAACATAATCATTAATAACTTCTATTTCTTTAGCAGTATACAAATATTTAACATTTATTGTAATTTCTCCCGATTCAGTAATAGATGTTTTTAAAGAACTAAAACTATTATAAGGATGAACAAAATTATTAATATGGGTAAGGGTTAATTTGTCATTAGTTAAATTAGTAATATCATTGATACACTCAGTGTATTCAGTAGGGCAATAAAAAGTAAATTCATCCCAACCTTGGTTTATAACACTATAAATAATATCTAATAAATCTTGAGTAGAATAAGGAATGTAATCTTTGCTATTTTTGACAAATTTAAAATCATAATCTTTGGTATAACTATTACTTTTTTCTATTGTTAACATTTGATTGTTAGCCAATGTTTTAGCTAATATATTTGTTATATCTTTTAAATTTAATAATACCAATAAAATAGCTAGGTAACAAATTGTGGGGATAAAAAATTTTTTCATATTATCACTCTTTTTCATTTTATCAAAAAAAAATAAAGTAGTAAACTACTTCATATTTTTAATTTTAGCATTTAATCTTTGTTTTTCACGATTAACTTTATTTTCTTTAATTAATCCCTTTTGTAAAGCTTTATCAATATTTTTTTGTAAATCTTTAAATATTTTATTGGCTTCCTCAGTATTGCCTGCCGCAATTTCTTTTTCACAAGATTTCATCAAGTTCTTAACTCTTTGTAATAGTTCATGATTTTCATCTGTTTTTTTAGCAATTACTTTAACAGCTTTTTTAGAACTTTTGATATTTGGCATAAAATCCCTCCTTAAAAATTCATATTAATTTTATCAAAAATTATTCTAATGTGCAAGTAAATATATTTTAAAGTCTATTTGTTAATAATAAGTCATAATTAGACATAATAATTATTAATAATTTTTTATAATGTAATTGGTGAAAAAAATGGGTAAATTTAAAGCTAAGAAAAAGGGCAATCATTTAGTTATCTATATTGGATTATTCTTATTAAGCATTGCTTTTACTATAAAATATCTTTATCAAGAGAATTTAATTAATAATAATACAATTGTGGATATATTAATTAATGATACTTTAGGAACTTTTAAAAATAACATTAATGATGTAGATTTTTTATTTAAATATGCTTTTAATACAGAATTAAAAAATAATGATAAAGTTGAGAAAGATAATCCTGTTTTAGAATCACCAGAAAATAAAGAGGAACTGCAAATACCAAATAATAAAGATGATGATAGTAGTATTAATGAAGAGAAAAAAGAACCCATTGTATATCTATATAATACTCATCAAGAAGAGCAATTTAAAAGTGGGAGTCTCGAAGCTTACAATATTCCCACTACTGTTTTAATAGCTAGTAAAATATTAAAAGAGTATTTAGCGGATTTAAAAATTGAGGTTATTGTGGAAGAGCAAAGCGTTACAACTTTACTTCATAGTCTTAATTTGAAATATGGAAGTAGTTATAAAGTGTCGCGGATGTTAATGGAAGAGGCCCAAAAAGAAAATCCTAGTCTTAAATATTTTATTGATTTACATAGGGATGCTAGTTCTTATGAAAATACGACCATTCAAATTGAAGGAATAAGCTATGCTCGTTTGTTGTTTGTTATAGGGTTAGAAAATCCTAATTATAAAGAAAATTTAGCTTATGCGGAAAATCTAAAAGCTAAAATTGAAGCATTTAATCCTAAGTTATTTAGAGGAATTATGAAGAAAAGTGGTTCTGGTGTCAACGGCATATACAACCAGGACTTTAGTAATAGAGCTATTCTAATCGAAGTAGGAGGTCAATATAATAATATAGAAGAAGTAAATAATTCTCTCCGGGTTTTGGCCAATATTTTGGCGGAGTTTATAAAGGAAGATATTAATGAATAAAAAAAAATCAATAAATCCCATTTTAAAAATATTAGCCGTTTTATTTGTAATATTCCTTGCCTTGTTTATTGCCAATGCAAGTGGTTATTATGAAAGTAAGATAAGAGATAATATGATGGTTACAGAAGAAGGAATTAAAGAGTTTGAAGAAAAAGTCAAAAAGGGAGAAGAAATAGATATTTCTTCATTTTTGCATAATGAAAGAGTAGATTATAGTAATGGAGTATCTCATTTAGGGGATAGTTTAACAAATGGAATTGAAACATTTGTCTCTGATGGTATGAAATATGTAGCAAATATTATTAAGTCGCTCTTTTAAAAGTAGAATATATGTTGTATAATTAGAGAAGAAAGTAAAGGGTTGATAATGAAAATATTATGTATAGGAAATTCCTTAATAGAGAAAACCTGCCCATTAAATGAAAGGATCCAAGAAGATTCAATTTTCAAGTTAGAAGAAAAAACTGAATGTGGTGGTGGTCACGCTGGTAATATTGCTTATTTATTAGGCAAATGGGGAATAGAAACTTACATAGCCAGTATGCTTGGCTCTGATGATGCTGCTAATAAAATAAAAAAAGAATTTGAAATGATCGGCGTCAAAACAGATTATTTAGAAACTAGTTATGATAAACCAACTTCAGAATCTTTAGTTATTCTAAATACTACAACCAAAAATAATACCAAATTTGAAATGATTAATAATACTTATTTAAAAAAATATGCCTTTGTAATTGAACCAGATGTTATAGTCACTGATGGTAATGATTTTAATGCCATAATGGCGGCTTTTGATAAATATCCTAAGGTTAAGAAATTTGTGGTAGTCCATGATATGAATAAAGAAATAGCAGAAATATGTAAATTTGCTGACTATATTATTTTTAATAAAAAAATGGCTGAAGAGATTGCTAAATTAAATATTGATTATAATAATAGTAGTACTTTAGTTAATGTTTATAATGTTTTAAAACAAAAGTTTAGTAAAGCCGAAATAATAGTTACTTTAAGCGAAAGAGGCTCTATGTATTCTATAAATAGTCAAGTTAAAATAATGCCAACAGTCAAAACTAATATTATTGATACTAATGGAGCAGGAGATTCTTATGCCGGAGCGTTCATCTATGGAATCTTAAGAGACTTTGGCCATGAAAAAGCCATTGCTTATGCGACAATTGCCGCCTCATTAAGTACCACTAAGTTGACTTCACGTTTAAGTATTCCTTCTTTAACCGAAGTTTCTAATTATTATGATTCTAAATTTGGGGCACAAAATAATCCTAATTATCAAGCCGGAACCCAAAATGGTCAAGAAAATAAAGAAGCTTTAAATATGAATACTACTGGGGAAGGAAATAATGATAACCGCCAAAACGCCTAGAATTGATTTGCATGGAGAAGAAGTAGCAGTTATATATGCTTTAGTTAACGAATTTATTAAAGATAATTATAAAATGGGAAACAAAGAATTGGTAATAATTCATGGTAAAAGTACTAATATTCTGACTAAAGAAGTTCATTCAGTTTTAAAAAATAATAAAGTAGTTCAGGAATTTTATTTAAATAATTGGAACTTAGGTGAAACAATAGTAAAGTTAAAGTAAATGAGCATTTTTAATTATATCAAAAAATGTATTCGAGCGCCAATATATTATCAAAAATATACAAATAGTTGACATATTTAGAGTTTTATGCTATACTTATAGCGTAATTAGGGGGAATGGCAAATTATGAAAGGATACGTTTTAGATTACATTAACGAAAATGAATTCAAAAAATTGGAAAGAGCATTAAAAAAATATAATATGCTTGCTTTCAAAAAATTGAATTTTGAATTTTATCCAGCTTTAAGAAATGGTAAATTTTTAGGGGAAAAAGTTGATTCTAATAAGAAAAACGGAACTGAAAAATATGAGTTAAGATTACCAAGTGATAAAATGTTTGCTCAAATTCATGGAGAAGTGAAATTAATATATACTGTTCATTATAATGAACAAGTGGTTATATTAGAAGAAATTACACCATCTAAAATATTATTAGAAGGTCATATGTCAGAGTTGACTACATATAAAGGAATTATGATTTCTAAAGAAAATGCATCCAAAGATATGTTTAAAATTGATTTATTAAATATGTTACAAGATGATAAACATTAATAAAAGAGTATTAGTCTATTGCTAATACTTTTTTTATAATATTAACTTTATAAATATACTTGAAACTTAAAATTAATTATAGTATAATGAAAAAGCAAGTGGACCTCTAGCTCAGTTGGTTAGAGCATCCGGCTCATAACCGGGCGGTCGTAGGTTCGAGTCCTACGAGGTCCACCATTTTATTTGCAGGTATGGCGAAATTGGCAGACGCGCTAGACTTAGGATCTAGTGGATTCATCCGTGGGGGTTCAAGTCCCTTTACCTGCACCAAATTGATAGGAAACTCGGACTAGTACAGTTCGAGTTTTAAAATATTTAAATTTATGCTATAATTTTTATAGAATTTAATTGATATATTTTATCAATTTAGAAAACACACTTGCATATTGTCAAAAGCAATATGCGTATGAAATTTGCAATAAACGCAAATTTATGGTATGATTCATTCATCAGCAATGACTAGGAAGAGTAATTTTATAATTTATTGTAGAGAGTTATCGTTTGGTGAAAGATAATATAAATTAGGAATGAAAGACACCTATGAGCTACTTATTTGAAATAATAGTAGAATAAGTCGGATGTAAACCGTTAATTACTAGAGTGATTATATATTTAAATTCTATTTATATGTAATAAATTGGGTGGTACCGCGGATTATAACAGTTATTCGTCCCTTTGTGGATAATATAACTGTTTTTTTATTATATATTTGATAGGAGGAAGAAAAGTGAAAAAAGTATATTTTAAAAATTTGAATGAATACTTTGAACAAGAAATCACTATTGAAGGTTTTGTTGATAGTATTCGTGATTTACAATATGTTCAATTTTTGGTTGTTAGAGATACTACTGATAAAGTTCAAGTAACGATTGAAAAAAATGAAAATAATTGTAAATTAAATGAAATTGTCTCAAATTTAACATGTGAGAGCACAGTAAAAATTGTTGGAACTTTAGTACAAAACGAAAAGGTAAAACTTAATAAAATGGAGTTAATCCCGAGTGATATTATTGTAACTAGTAAGTGTTTAGAGGAATTACCTTTAAACTATAAAGATAGCAAGTCCGCACTATTGGATACTAGATTAAACTATCGATTTTTAGATCTAAGAAGTGAAAAAAATCTTCTTATGTTTAAAGTACAGACATGTCTTATTAATGCTATGAGAGAATTTGTTGTAAATAATAATTTTGTTGAAATCCACACTCCTAAAATTATTAGTGCAGCAAGTGAATCAGGAGCTGATGTATTTGAAATAAAATATTTTGATAGAAAGGCATATTTAGCACAAAGTCCACAATTTTATAAGCAAATGGCAATTTGTTCTGGATTTGATCGAGTGTTTGAAATTGCTCCTGCATTTAGAGCGGAAAATTCAAATTCTTATAGACATACAACGGATTTTACATCATTTGATATTGAAATGAGTTATATTGAATCTTTAGAAGAGTTAATGGACTTTGAAGAAAATCTTTTTATTGCGGGTTTAACAGCTGTAAAAGAAGAATATGGCGAAAAAATTAAAGAAATGTTTAATGTTGATGTCATTATACCAACAAAGCCATTTCCTAGAATTAAATTAGAAGAATTATACAATGTATTGGAAAAAGAATATGGATTTAAAATGAATTATGAAGATGTTGGAGATATGAATGCAGAATCAGAAAAATTAGCATCAAAATATATTAAAGAAAAGTATGGTCATGAGTTTGTATTTATAACAGATTTTAGTGCTAAAAAAAGAGCTTTTTATCATAAAAGAGAAAACGGAGTACCACAAGGAGCAGACCTTATTTGGAAAGGCTGTGAAACAACTACTTTAGCACTTAGAGAACATAGATATGAAATATTATGTGAACAAGCAAAGGAAAAAGGTTTATCTGAAGATGTTAAATTTTATCTTGAATTTTTTAAATATGGATGTCCACCGCACGGAGGATTTGCTTTAGGAGTAGATAGAATAACAATGTTACTTCTTGAAACAGGTTCTTTAAAAGAAACAATGTTCATATTTAGAGGACCAAGTAGAATAGAACCTTAAAATTAAGAGAACAAATGAACTGAACCCCAAAAGTTGGACAGTTTAATTATTCAAGGATTGTAACCTAAATTGAACGGGTGACAATCCTTT
>CANRDE010000006.1 GCA_947629325.1 uncultured Bacilli bacterium | reverse complement strand
TGTTTGCTATTTATATTACACTTTCACTGACATTTTCAAAAAATTATCTACTGACATTTTCAAAAAAATTTGACAATGAAATAATTAACTTATTAATGTGCCTATATTTTTACCGGCAAAAAATTCACCAATTTGAGCATAATCATTTAAGCTCATGACTAAAATTTTAATATTATATTCTTGGCATTTTTTAATTGCATATAAATCCATAAATTTATATTCGTTTTGCAAGATTTCATCATAGGTTAATTGACTAAATTTCTTAGCTTGTTTATTAACATGAGGATCATCATTATATACTCCATCAACATTTGTTAATTTTATTATTAAATCTCCTTTTACTATTTCGGCTGCTCTTATGACTCCTGAATCAGTAGAATAACCGCTTTTCCCTACTCCTCCAGCAAAAATGACAACCTGATCTTCATCATATAGTTTTTTTAATTCATCAGGTTCATAGGTATTTATTAAATTAGGAAAAACAAACGGAGTTGATATAACACACGCAATATCTTTTTTTGCTAAAAAATCTTTTATATATAATCCATTAATAACGGTTCCTAACATCCCAATAGTATCTCTATTTAAAGGAGACATTTCTAAATGTTCTCTGCCACGAAAAATATTTCCTCCCCCAATAACAATACTTATTTTATGTTTATCTTTTTTTAATAATTTAACCAAATCCCAAATCATTGATAATTTAGTATCACTCACTAAATCTTTCTCGCTTTTTAGGGCTTCTCCACTAATTTTTAAAATAATTCTACTCATATTAACCTCTAAATATTATCTAAGGGAAATTTGCTACTTAAATTTAATACTTCATTTGCAAGTCCTTGCAATAATTCTTGATTATCTTTATTTTGGAATGCTTTATCAATAATATCAGCCACTTCCACAAATTCTTTTTCTTTAAAACCTCTTGTTGTCATGGCAGGACTTCCTATTCTAATGCCGCTAGCAATATTGGCCTTTTCTTTATCATTAGGAATTGTGTTCTTATTGACAGTTATATGAATTTGATCTAATAGTTTTTCGGCTTCTTGTCCTGTCAAATTCACTTTATTTTTTACATCTAAAAGTAATAAATGATTATCTGTTCCTCCACTTACAATATGATATCCTAGTTTTATAAATTCATCGCTCATAGCCTTAATATTTTTCAATACTTGCATTTGATATTCTTTAAATTCTGGCTGTAAAGCTTCGTAAAAACATTCAGCTTTGGCGGCAATGACATGCATTAAAGGCCCTCCTTGTAACCCGGGAAAAACGGCTTTATCTATTTTTTTAGCAATTTCTTCATTATTGGTTAGAATTATACCTCCGCGTGGACCTCTTAAAGTTTTATGAGTAGTAGAAGTTACAACATCAGCATAAGGAAAAGGAGATGGGTGAAGTCCAGTAGCAACTAAACCAGCTATATGAGCCATATCTACCCAGAAATAAGCGCTAATCTTATTACAAATTTCCTTAATCCTTTTAAAATCAATTATTCTAGGATAGGCGGAAGCACCAGCAATAATCATTTTAGGCTTTTCAATCAAAGCTTTTTTCTCTAACGCGTCATAATCAATCAATTCAGTTTTTAAATCAACTTCATAATTGATTATTTCATATTCTTGGCCGCTAAAATTCAACTTGTAACCATGGGTTAAATGGCCTCCATGGCTTAAATTCATTCCCATAACCTTATCATGGGGATTTAAAAGGGCTTTATAAACCGCCATATTAGCACTAGAACCACTATGCGGTTGAACATTAGCATATTTACAATTAAATAACTCTTTAGCATACTTAATGGCCTGAGATTCAATCATATCAACATATTCGCAGCCACCATAATATCTGTTTTGAGGATATCCTTCTGCATATTTATTGGTCAAAATACTTCCTTGCAATAATAATATATCTTGAGAAACATAATTTTCTGAAGCAATTAATTCAATATTTTGGCTCTGTCTTTCTTGCTCTAATGTTAAAACTTTTCTTAAAAACTTATCCATTATCTTGCTCCTTTACTGTTTCTAAAATATTCTCTAAAACCATAGCAATTGTCATTGGCCCAATTCCGCCAGGAACAGGCGTAATATATGATGCTTTTTTCGCCACTTTTTCAAATTCAACATCCCCTTTGATTTTACCATCTACTCGAGAAATTCCTACATCTATTACAATTGCATTCTTTTTGATCATATTAGCTTTAATAAAATTAGGTTTTCCTACTGCTGTTATTACAATATCAGCTGCTTTGGTAATCTTCGCCAAATTTACTGTTTTAGAATGACACATAGTGACTGTGGCATTTTGAGCAATTAAAAGATAAAAAAGAGGCTTCCCTACAATATTACTTCTGTTTATAAGGCAAACATTTTTGCCGTTTAAATCAATTTGATAATAATTTAATAATTTCATTATTCCTTTGGGCGTACAAGATACATGATAAGGTTTTCCTAATACTAAATTTCCCATAGAAACATTAGAAAAGCCATCAATATCTTTTTGAAAATCAATTGCATTAAAACATTTAATAATATTAATTTGTTTAGGTACAGGACTTTGTAAAAGAATTCCATTAATTTTTTTGTCTTTATTTAATTTAGAAATTAGTTCTAATACTTCTTCTTCTTTCGTATTTTCATCTAAATGATATAATGTAGTTTTTATTCCCACATACTCACATTTTTTTATTTTATTATTAACATAAATTTTACTGCTTTCATCATTTCCTACCCATATTATGGCAAAATTAAGGATAACATTTAATTTTTTTATTTCATTTTTAATATTTTCTATTATTTCATTACTAACCTTTTTTCCATCTAAAAGTATCATTTTAATTCTCCTTAAAAAATCCAATATTATAGACAACGCCGATTGCTTTATAAGCTTTTTCTGTTGCAATTCGCCCACTTCTAGTTCTTTTTATAAAACCTTCTTGCAGTAAATAAGGTTCAACGACATCTTCAATAGTGGTAACTTCTTCTCCTATACTAGTAGCTATAGTTTCAACTCCAACGGGACCACCATTAAATTTTTCAATTAAACTAGTTAAATATTCTCTATCAATATTATCTAGACCCGAATCATCAACTTTTAACCGCTTTAAAGATTTTAAAGTAATATCCAAATCAATAACACCATTGCCTTCCACAATAGCAAAATCTCTAACTCTTCTAAATAAGCGATTGGCAACCCGTGGTGTTTTGCGACTTCTTTTGGCCAATTCCATAGCGGCATCATCTTCCACTTTAATATCAAATATGCGGCCACTTCTAATAATTATTTGTTTTAATTCCTCAAACGTATAATATTCTAATTTAGAAACTATCCCAAAACGGTCACGCAAAGGACTAGATAAATCACCCGCTCTGGTTGTGGCTCCTACCAAAGTAAAAGGTGGTAAATTAATTTTAATGCTTTTACTTCTACCATCACCACCACCAATTACTAAATCTATTTCAAAATCTTCCATAGCGGGATATAATATTTCTTCAATATAAGATGGCATACGATGAATTTCATCAATAAACAAAACATCTCCGGGTTCCAAATTGGATAAAATAGCTGCTAAATCGCCTGATTTTTCAATAGAAGGTCCACTAGCAGTCCGAAGGGTTACTCCCAATTCATTCGCTATTATATGAGCAAGAGTTGTTTTTCCTAGTCCTGGGGGACCATATAACAATACATGATCTAATGGTTCATTCCGCATTTTAGCGGCTTTAATAAATACCCGTAAATTCTCTTTTATTTCATTTTGACCAACATATTCATCTAATTTATCTGGCCGAATATTTTTTTCAAAAATATCTTCTTCTGTTTCTTCACTACTAATTATTCTTTTTTCCATGGGCCCTCCTTCATTTTTATTTAAGTTACTTTAATAATAGTTTTAAGGCTTCTTTAACTTGGTCTTCTAAAGTTTTGGAAACATCAACTAAAGGTACAACTTTTTTTATCTCGTTAGTTTTATAACCTAAATTTTCTAAAACACTAATTAATTCATCAGTATTGGTATCTTCAACCTCATTAATTTCGGCGTAAACTTTTCCCTTTAAATCTAAAACTATTTGCCTTGCTAATTTCTCACCAATCTTAGGGAATTTAGTTAAATATAACAAATTTTCTTTATTAATGGCATCGACTATACCAGCAATGGAACCTGTTGCAAAAATACCAGAAGCTACTTTAGGCCCCATTCCTTTAACATTTATTAATTTCATAAATAATTCTTTTTCTTCTATGCTTTTAAAACCATATAAAGAATATTCATCTTCGCGAATGTGATTATAAACATATATTTTATAATTTTGGCCAATCTCATAACTAAAAGGATTAGGCACATGTATTAAATATCCTATTCCATTAACATCTATAACTACGCTATCACTATTTGAACTAGCTATTGTACCATTAAAATAACTATACATAATATCACCTATTTAATTATACAATAAAATTGCCAAAGAAAAAATATTAACAATTAAAAACAGAGAATTTTTTATTCTCTGCCATATTATTTTACTATCTTTTCTGAATTATTAGCTATTAAGCTAATTGCAGCTCTAAAGTTCTTGTCTTGGGTTCTATTATCATGCCATCCCGAATGGGTCTTATCTCCTTCATAATAATCGACCCAAGCATATATTTTATATCTAATAGTTTTCCCACCAGCCGGAGCTATGTCACTATCAATAACATAAGGATACTTTTCCTCAAACTGCTCGTATTCAGATTCTATACTATCCATTAAGGGCTTATAAGCATTGCTTTCTTGTGTTAAAGGCTGAATATCGCTTAAATAACCTACAGGTCTAACCACGGATTCAGCATTATTTAATGTTTTCGAAACTTTAATTCTTATTGCATCATCTAATACCCAAGCCCCACCACCATGTTCTGGTAAATCAGTATAATAATAATCAGAAAAATTAGCTAAAGACGTTAAAATCAAAGTATAATTAATATCATCCTTATCACAAGTATTAGTAACTTCTACTTCATATGCTCTAATATTTGCTACAGCCCACTCATCACTTATTGGATAATTATATTGTAAAGATAAAGAACCATTTGGAGTTACATCAGAAAATTGAACATCCATGCAACTAGTTGAACCAGTTACAACCGTTGGTTTATATTCAGTTGTATCTATCGAAATTTTATAATAAGCATAAGTTGCTGTTATTCCTATAACTATTATAACAACTACAAAAAGAACTGCTGCTACAATATACTTGTTACGTTTTGCGTTATCACTTTTTCTATAATCATTTTGATTATCCATCATATCACCCTATATCATATTCTAAAAACATTATAATATATTTAATATTATTTAGCAATAATTAAAAAAGGAATTTTTATTCCTTAAATTCAAAAATATAATCTAAGATTTGGACTTCGTCTCCTCGCTTAGCTCCCAATTTTTCTAATTCGTCTTCTACTCCCATGCCCCGAAGTTTTCGAGCAAACCTTAAAACGGCTTCGTCTTCATTAAATTTCGTCATGTTAAATAGTCTTTCTATTTCTTTGCCCTTAAGCACCCAAACATCGTTAACTTTTTCAATAGTGTATGGTTTTTCGCTTTTAAATTTAAATATCATATGACTTTCCAACTCATTTTCGTCATAAATTTCTGTGGTCTTTTCTTCAGCCAGTTTATTACCAATATAATTTAATAATTCATTTATCCCTTCGTTATGCATAGCACTAATAGGAAAAATAGTTTTGGTTGGATATTTAATTTTAAATTGTTCTAAATTACTATTCGCCCCTTCTAAATCCATTTTATTAGCAACAATAATTTCCTCTTTATTACCAAGTTTTTCACTATAATTATTTAATTCTTTTCTAATAACTTCATAATCATCAAGCGGATTTCTTCCTTCTTCTCCACTCATATCAATGATATGACAAATGATTTTCGTTCGCATAGCATGTTTTAAAAATTTATCCCCCAAGCCAACTCCATTAGCAGCACCTTCAATTAATCCTGGCAAATCCGCCATTACAAAAGTTTGATGATTCTTTAATTTAACAACGCCTAAATTTGGAGATAAAGTAGTAAAATGATAGGCAGCAATTTTAGGCTTACTAGCACTTATTTGAGACAATAATGTACTTTTGCCAACAGAAGGAAGACCAACTAAGCCCACATCTGCTAACATTTTTAATTCACATTTAATAAGCTTAATTTCGCCTGGTTCCCCTTTTTCACTAAATTTAGGAGCCGGATTATCATGCGTAGCAAATGATTTATTACCTTTGCCACCCCTTCCCCCTTTGCAAATTACCGCTTTATCTTCCAAATTAACTAAATCTGCAATAACTAAGCCAGTATCTAAATCAGTTATTGTAGTCCCTAAAGGGACTTTAATAATAACATCATCGGCATTAGCTCCATATTGATTAGAGCCTTTACCATTTACACCTTTATTACCTTTAATTGTTTTCATATATCTTAAATCAATTAAAGTTTTTAATCCTGGATCAACAATAAAAATTATATCTGAGCCTTTGCCACCATTACCACCATCGGGACCACCCATTGGCACAAATTTTTCCCTTCGAAAAGAGGTACACCCGTCTCCTCCGGTTCCGGCAATTATTTTTAAAGTAATTTCATCAACAAACATTTAAACCACCACAACCATTATAACATTTAAGGTATTATTTTACTATATTTTATGATATTATTAAAATATGAAAAGAATATTAAGTATTGTATTTACTATTTTGATTGCCATTATAATCATTGGCAGTGTTAATTATTATTGGCAAAATCATTATATCAGTTTAGATGAAGCTCAAGATATTGTTCTAAAAGATATTGCTTTTAAAAATCAAAATTATTATTTTACCAGTACTGAATTTAATAAACAAAACTATGTTTATACTTTAAAATTAAATGATGAAAACAATTATTATGAATATCAGATAAATGCTCATACTAAAAAAATTATATATATGAAGAAAAAGCCTTTAGATAAAGCTACGTATTTACCGGAAGAAGAAATTTTAAATATTGTCTTTAATCATGCCAAGATTAATAAGGAAAATGCTAACATTCTATCTCAAAATATTTCTTTAGAAGATTATACGCCGATTTATAATGTTGTTTTTTATTATCTAAATAAACGATATGAATATAAAGTAAATGCTTTTAATGGCACTATTATTTCTATAGTATCAATTGATCATAATAATTAAAATGGATGCTTGCTTTTTTTTATATTCTACGCTATAATTTATATTGTTATATTTAGACGTCTCCTTAGCTCAGTTGGTAGAGCAACTGACTCTTAATCAGTGGGTCTAGGGTTCGAATCCCTAAGGGGACACCATTGAAAATTAAAATATCCTCATTTCAGGATATTTTTTTATTATTATTCCAATAAAAAATTAGGTAAAATTCTATTAACCTAATTTTCGTTTCAAATATTCTTCTTTTATTATTGGATTTCCTCGTTTCATATGTTTCCCATAAAATTCTCTTTCAAACCCTTTTAAAATGTCATCAATATATCTAATATTTTCAATATCTAAATGTCCTTTAATGTTTTCATCAATCATTTCATTGGTTATAGCGTAAAATCTTTCTGGATCATATTTTTCTATAACGTGTAAGTAATCATGAGCTGTATTTTGTCTTAAGATTGCGCATTCCATATGAAACGGCCTTCTCCTAATCCCAGATTTTTACATTCTCGATGAGGAATTATTAAATGATGAAATGATAGTTGACTAATATTACTAAATTCATAACCCATAAAATCATATTTCAATTTATTCAAAGCATATTTTTTAATCATTATTTTAGTCAATTCATGCATAGGACTCCTATTTATAATTTAGACAATTATTAATTTATGTCAAAATATCATTTGGCTTTATAATTTTTAAAATCTAATACTTGTGATTCGTCAGGTTTTTCTTCAAATTCTATTTTTTGTAATTTAGAAGAACTTTTACCAGCCCCATCGGTGATAGTATATAATATCCAATATTGATCAATAAATTCTGATGGTTTAACTTCATGATAAATTACATGAGTTATAGTATAATCATCAGTATCTTCAATTACTTCTAAATGCTTATAATTAATATCCGAAATACTCACAACTTTATAAACATCATCATAAAATTTAATAACAGGTTCAGCAATATCATTAGGATTGTTAACATCATTTACCCAGTGAATTTTTCGCCCAGATGCTACCCAACCTTCTTTATCCCCATATTCAATTTTATACCAAAAATAAATATTACTTTCGGTATTAACATCTAAAACTTTATATACTTCTCCTTTTTTTACCGTACCCAGAGACTTAGAATTCGCATTTGGCTCTTTTCGAACATTAATAGGATCTTCATAAATTACTTCAATATACCAGCCCTTTTTGATTTCAGCAATTTTTTTATCTTCAATTATTTTTTTACCGAAGAAAAATCCTACCACTCCCCCGATTATCAAAAATAAAATTAAAAAACAGATCCCCGCTTTTTTCATAAAACACCTACCAAATAAATTATAACATGAATAGGAGAACAAGAAAATCATAAATCAATAATAATTTATAAATACTTTTATTTCTGCTATTTCTTTATTATATTAAACAATTTAAAAATGGATTTAGGGAAAATATAAAAAAGTACTTGCTTTTTTTTAATATTTATTATACAATTTACTAGACGTAACTGAATGGGCTTGTAGCTCAGCTGGTTAGAGCGCACGCCTGATAAGCGTGAGGTCGGAGGTTCAAGTCCCCCCAGGCCCACCATTATGGCCCGTTGGTGAAGTGGTTAAACACACATGCCTTTCACGCATGCATACATGGGTTCAAATCCCGTACGGGTCACCATTTGAATATTACTAACAGATTGTTAGTTTTTTTATTGCCTAAAAAAAGAAGCCTAAAAGCTTCTTTCCTAATCAACATCATACCGGGCTAAAATTGCTGCCGGTGTTTTTTTAATAGTATTGTATACTGGTAATAACCCAACAAGTAAGTTAAATATTAAAACAATAATAATGCTAACTAATAAGGTAAAAGGATTTACCATATACATACTGCCAATATAAGGGACCTTTTTTAAACAAGACAAAATATAACTCATCAGAATTATTCCCGTAAAACTACTAGTGCAAGTTATTGCTAATATTTCTCCGGAAAACATTTTATAAATATCACCTTTTTTGATTCCTATTGCTCTATATATACCTACTTCTTTAATTCTTGATAAAAACGAAGATCTAATCATAAGTAATATTTCAATTAAAGAAATTCCTAATATTACTCCCGAAATAATCAAAGTATTAACTATGGTATCATGTTGACTACTCAAATATTCTTTTTTAGCGTATTCATAAGAATCGCGAACATATACCTTTTTTTGATGAAACAAATTAATTGCCTCTTCTTTATCATTAGGATAAATTGTTAAACTTGATGCACTCATAATTAATTCTTGTTTTATAGTATTAACATTAGTAAAAATATTATTGTAAGATGTGTTATCAATATTTTCGTAATATCCCACTACTTTTAAACCTTGACCATTGATTTTGGTATCAATTTTTTGATTAATTGGTAAAAATTCTTCTTGATCTTTATTAACAATTATTTCATAATCATTTAATGGTAAATTTCCTTTAACCAACTTAATTTCTTTATCAATAAACAATTTATAATCTAATATATTATTTTCATTATAATCATTATAGTTATCTTCTTTAACACTATTGGCAATCATATTTATAAACATATCTTTATTTGCATATATATTAGGCTCTTCTAAATCACTAATTCCGACCAGCCTAAAAGGTGGCATATTATTTAAATAAATATCGTGATTAAGAAAATCTTGCAATTCGGCAAAACCAGCAGATTTACTATCATTTTGGTTAATAAAGTTATTGATAACCATTTTATCTACCACGATTTCATAATCATTTTGGGGCATTCTACCTAGGTAAATATCATCATCTTTTAACATATCTAAAGACGATAAAGAAGCGCTAAATAGACCGTAGCCAAATTTTGTTTGTAAATATTTATCATATTTTATTTTGAATGTAACCAAACTATTATTAGGTAAAATGTAATTAATACTGGCATTATTTGCAAATGATTCATAATCATTAACGCTGAGGTTATTAACTGTTGCGGTTAAATATTTTTTATTGAAGGTTATAAAATCTTTATCTTCTATATTTAATGTTGCCAAAATGGAAGATACCGCATAGAAGATAAACATTCCTGATAGGAAAAATCCTCCTAAAAGAATCTTTTTTAAAATTGGATAATCCAGTAATTTTTTAAAACCATAAGAAATAAATGATCCTAATTTAAAAATGCTACTATATTTAGTTTTATAATTAGAATTAGCTACTTTTTCTATATCAAAATCGGTAGTTATATTATGATTTTTAATTTCTTCATAATGTTTATCTAAAAGTTCAATGTTAGAATTATTTTCAACAACTTCAATTTTATCTCCGGTTTTAGTTTCAATATAAATATTTCCATTTTTAAAGACTACATTAATATTTAATTCTTCATTATTATTACGATAAATATTAATATTCATATTATCTTTTTGGATTTTTTGAATATCTTTATAATCTTTTAAATAAATTCTATTTTCAATTTGATAATTTAAAGCATCAACATTTTGATTTTCATAATCTTTTATAACTATTCCGTCTTTTAATTCAATTATTCTAGTCGCATAAAATCTTGCTAATTCTTCTTCATGAGTTACCAAAATAACTAAATACTTATTAGAAATGCTTTTAATAATATTCATAATTTCTAAACTATTTTTACTATCTAAATTGCCAGTTGGTTCATCAGCAATAATTATTTTAGGATTTTTAACTAAGGCTCTGGCAATTCCTACCCGTTGTCGTTCCCCTCCGGAAAGCATTCCTGCCGGTCTATTTTTATATCGATCCATGTTGACTTTTTCTAAAGTATACATTACTCTTTTATCAATTTCGGCTTTATCTTTTATACCAATTATTTTTAAAGATAAGGCCACGTTATCATAAACTGACATATTATCTACCAATTTATAATCTTGAAAAATATAACCGATATTTAAATTTCTAATTTCATCAATATGTTTACTACTCTTTTTCGTAATTTTTTGCCCATTAACATAAATATTACCATTTGATACTTTATCAAGACCACCAATAACATTTAGTAAAGTAGTCTTACCACAACCAGATGGTCCTAATATTGCTACTAAACCAAAATTGGGAAAAGTAATACTAGTATTATTTATTACATGAATTTGATTTTTTTTATGTTTATTAAAATATTTATTTACGTTTTCTAACTTTATCATTATAATCTCTCCCCGTATGTTTTAATAATTGATTCTTTAAAAATTTTGCGGCCATATCTTAAAGACATTAATACAGATATTAATATTAGAATTAAATAAACTAAGAAATATTCTTTAAGGCCTACATACATTGCTAGTTCTTTAAAATAGGCCACTTGAATAAAGTCTTTCTTGACCAACGAAATAAACATTAAAAATAAGGTGTAAGTAATTGTGGCTAAAGTTATTAATTCTAACATTAAAATTTTAACACATACGCTTTTAGTACTTCCTAAGGTTCTTAAGGTAGTATAATAACTATTACGAGATTTATAAATTATTTTTATAATAAAATAACTTATAAAGAATAGCGTTATAATTAGGGCAAGAGTTACAATTAATTTGAAAATTTTAATAATTTGGACTATTGTTTCCAGATCATTTTGTTTAGCATCGCGAATTGCTAAGGAAGTATATCCCATCTTTTTTAAATCTTTAACTGTTGAAGCAATATCTTTTATTTCCTTTACGTATATCGAACTTTGATAATTGCCTTTATTATATATGGCATCATAATCATCAGGATTCATAAAAATAACAGAATCTAATTGATTATAATCATAACCAACTAATTTTTGCGAATTTTCTTTGGTATAAACATCTTTAATAATTAAATCGGCTTTATCTTGATAATAAATATTTTCTACTTTAACACTAAAATTGACGTTCTTACAATCAAAATTAGGGCAATAATAATTGTAAGTATCTTTTAAATACACAGTCCCTTTGGCAACATTTTCAGTAGTTATAATACTAAAATTAAATTCATTATATTTATTATTAATATAATAATAAGTATCGCTGTAATTGGCATTTAGTTCTTTTTTTATCTTGTTTAAAAATTCATCTTGAGCATAAAATTCAAAGGATTGAATATCATCATCATATATAATGCCTACTACTTTTAAACGCTCTTGTTTATAGTTATCATCTAATTGGAAAAGAACGTTTAAAACTTCCTTACCATTATTACTAATATACCAATTTTCGCTACTGCCTTTAATGACAATTTCATCAGCTGTAAGAGGCAATCTCCCAACAGATACTTGATTAATTTCGGCAGCACTTTTTATAGTTCCCGAAATGTATAAATTATCATTACTTAAATTTAATATATAATCATTTAATAAATCATTCTCCACAATATGATCTACATTATCTATTTTTTTGATTTCTGAATAATCATTTGAAGTAAAAGCTGTTTTATCTTCCTTTTTGACTACAATTCTATAATCACTATCATCAATAAAATAATTAGTATAGGCATAGCTTAACTCTTCATTTTCTGATATTTGAAAGCCAGCATAATTACTAATTAGAGTTAAGGTAATTAATAAAAATATGCCGACCATTAAAACGAATTTAATGGGAATATTAAAAGCATTTCTGATACCAAGTCTAAGCTTACTTAAAAATGTAATATTTTTAACTTCTTTCGCTTTTAATTTATTATCACTATTTATTTTTTTAATTTCTTTATTTTCTAAAATTTTGCCATCGTGCATTCTAATCAATCTAGTTGCATAGGCTTCAATTTCGGCTTTATTATGGGTAACCACAATTACTAATTTGTCTTTGGATATTTCATATAATAATTTTAAAATATTAGCAGAAGCCTTGCTATCTAAAGCTCCTGTAGGTTCGTCTGCCACAATAATGGGCGTATCATTGGCTAGAGCCCGCGCTATTGCAACTCTTTGTTTTTGCCCTCCCGATAATTTCGAAGTTAATGTATTACGATATTTTTTTAATCCCACTTTCTCTATTAAATCATTAACATACTTTTTAATTTCTTTTTTGCTCTTTCCATTCATCAACATGGCTAGTTCAATATTTTGATAAACAGTATAGCTATTAACTAAATTAAAATTCTGAAATATATTACTTACATATTTACGTCTATATAAAAGATAGTCTTCTTCAGTATAATGACTTGTCTCTTGGCCATTAATATACATTTCCCCATCTTCATAAGAATCGAGCCCCGACAAAACATTTAATAAAGTTGATTTACCGGAACCAGATTCTCCAGTAATAACAACAAATTCACCTAAATGTAATTCTAAATTTACTTTTGTAAAACCAGATGCAATTACGCCATCTTTATAATAATATTTTGAGACATTTTTTAATTTTAACATAATTCACCTCTAAAATAAGTATATAGCTTTTAAAAATAATATACTATATATTTTTAGTTTATTTTTGCTAATAATTAGTTGCTAAAATAAATTCCTTTCCTAAAATGTTATTTTAAAAGAGAATTAATAATTTGCAATATGTTCGACAAAGATTGTCATTTTATATGTAAAATATTGTAAATTATTAATTCTCTATAATATTTTTATTTATTATTTTCATTTTCTAAATAGGCGATTGCATCTTTTAAGGTCTTAACTTTAACAATTTTAATTTTTAAATTTCGTTTCTTTTTAACTTTAATAGCTTCTTCATAATTAGCCTCTGGGCATAAGAATATATCCCCTTTTTTCTTTTCCGCAGCTAAAACTTTATATTTTACTCCACCAATTTCTTCGACAGTTCCATCATAATTAATAGAACCGGTGCCAATTATATTTAAACCATGAGTTATATCTTCCTCAGTTAAGGCATTATAAATAGCAAGGCTAGTCATTAACCCGCCACTGCTACCTGATTCATTATTTTTAGTTTTTACACTAACTGGTATTTCGGTTTCATATTCAAAAGATGTTTTAAAAGCTATCCCAACCTTTAAAGAATCATCTTCGTCTTTATATACAATTGCCGTTCGATTTTTCTCTTTGTCATTATTTAAAACTTTAATATTAACCTTGGTATTTTCTTCTAAAGAATTAATATAATTTTTTAAATCATCTAGGGAATTTACTTCTTTATCATCTACTGATATGATGATATCACCAATTTGCACATTAGTTTTAGCTTTATCACCAATATATATCACTTTATTTATGTATTTTGTTATTGTCAAATCATAATCAGATTCATTAAAGGCTGCTATAATAGCATTATTAATACCTTCATTTAAATACTCCTTGCCTATTTCTAAAACATCTTCGTAACTTTCTTCGTTAGTGACTTCTTCTAAAGGATATAAATCCCAATCGGGAATTAGATAGGACAATAAAATAAATGGAGCTGTCCCTTTAATAGCAGTTACATAGCTCATTTGTAAAGAACCCTCTTCTTTATATTCTTTATCTATTACTATTCTATTTTCTAAATCAATAGTACCCCCACTTTTATAGATAATATAAGGAAATTCATAATAAAATAAAAAGATTAAAATAGTAAAAACAATTAATATTTTATAATTATATTTTAAAAAATTTTTAACTTTTTCATATACTTTATTAAACATTAATATCACCTAATTCATTATAGCACTAAGAGGGATTAATATGAATAAACTTAAAAAAATTTTCACAATATTTTTATTTTTCTGTTTTATTTTTATTCTTTTTAAATATAACTTCACTTTAAATAAATCAGTAATAACTGCCGCGAGTCTCTGGCTCAATAAAGTTTTTCCCTCACTTTTTATTATGTTTATCTTAAATAATATTATTATAAGTACACATGCTTTAGATACTTTTAGTCAAATATTTAATCCTTGGTTTAATAAAATTTTTAATACTTCCGGTAATTCTTGCCAAGCCTTTTTATTATCTCTTTTTAGTGGTACCCCCACTTCAGCCTTCATTTTAAAAGAGATGATTCATAATAATACTATTACTGAAGAGGATGCTAATAAATTAATTGGTTTTACTTATTTTGCTAATCCCCTGTTTCTTTATAATATTTTATCACTGAGTTTTAATACCTATATTGTTTTTAAAATAATTATTTTTCATTATCTTGCTAATATTATTATTGGCTTAATTTTTAGAGGGAAAGAAAAAAATATTAGTAATTGCCCCACTAATAAAAATAAAATTGAGAAAAAGAAGATACTTTCAATTATTCCTAATGCTATTCAAAAAAGTTTAAATACATTATTAATGATTTTAGGAACTATTACATTTTTTATGATTATAACTAATTTTTTAATGGCTATTTTTAAATTAAATATTTTAAGTGAAGTTATAATAAAAGGAATTTTAGAGATAACACAAAGTCTTCATATTTTAAATAAACTAAATACAATAAGTATTATAAAAGAGATTATAGCATTAAGTATAATCTCTTTTGGCGGCCTATCTATTCATACCCAAATCATTTCGATTTTGGAAGAAACTAATATTAAATATCAAAATTTCTTAAAGGCTAGAGTGATTCATGTTTTAATTAGCGCAACTTCCTATATTCTTTTTTATTTCCTTAGTTCCAGTTAAATAATTGTTATCGCCCTTAATTAAAGAATCTTTAGGAGCGGAAAACGTAATTTCTATATCATCAACAACATTATTAATGTCTTTATTATTTTTTTCATGATAAGGAGTATTATAAACATATATATTTAATTTAAAATAATAGCTATTAGATAAAATATTTTCATAATAAGTAAAATAAGCACAAGGATCAATTTCTGCCTCTTTCATTTGCCAATAATATTTTTCACCCTTATAATTTGTATATTTCACTGCATATTTTATAGTATCGTCTTCTTTTAACTCTTCAGTTTCTAAAGTAGCTCTGCCATTTAAATAGCCAAAATTTAGTATTAAGTTATTATTATTCGATTTATCTTCTATAAAAGTTAAGGTGTACTTATTTAAATCATTTTCAATAGCGGTTATTATTTCAGCTCTATTTACTTGATTTTTTGAAGCATAATTATTATTCTCTCTTTCCGCCTTAAGATTATTTAACAATTGAAACAAAAAAATCAAAACAGTACTTAATAAAACAATACTTACTAAAAGTTCTATTAAAGTCATTCCCTTATTATTTATTTTCATAATTACCTCTATCTAAAATAAACAGTACAAGTCGTTGGGCCTTCACTGATTACTTTTAATGCTCCATTATTAAATTCGATTTGCGCTCCGTTAGTACAACCAGCATTATAAAATTCATAATCACCCATAGGTACATTTCCTAATTCATATTTGCCAGTTTCCCGATTCATTACATACACCTTAACATAAATATCGGGATTCACTATATCATAATAAATATGACATTCATCTTCTCCCTTGGCTTCAATAAAAGGAATATTTTCAGCCATAGTAATCTTAGAACCATTTTGGCAATATCCAGTAACATAATTATATCCTATTTCTGGCGGAACTGATACTAATTCATAAGATCCATCGTTTTTTTGTAAATGATAAAAAATAAAAACATCCCCATTATATTTTTCAAAATAAGCATAACAGGTTCCATATTTAGCCGAAGTTCCATTTAATGCTAGACTACCATTGACAAACTCTATTTTTAAATCTGATGGATTGCAAATAGAACCCACAAATTTATAACCATAACCGGGAACCCCATAAGTACGACTATATTTTTTGCCAGTAGTATACCCTGAGGTTCCTTCTGCGGTTTCTTGCATAATAATAATTTCCGCTCCATTACTACCAGTAAAGTAAACATTACATTCATCGTCATTTTTACTATGAATTATTAATTTATTATTTTTTATATTAATATCGGTGGCAGCAGCTTCGTTAGTACAAACATAAGTATATTTTTCATAATTTAGGGGCACTTCATTAATGGCTGTGTAACTTAATCCATTATAGTCTATAGTTCCCATTTTATCTTCTTTATACATATGTATGGTTACATTAGTATCTCTTTTAGTAAATTCTATCTCACATTCTGTTTTTTCAGAAGCATTTAAAATTACCTTCCGGATTTTTTCGTCAAATTTTATGTTGCCCTTAGAACAAGATATATTACTTAAATCATAACTATCATCTGGTATATCTTCAACTAAAGTTTTTTTACTTGTTGCCGATTCTTTAGTATATATTTTTAAAATTATATCTTTTTCGCCTGCCCGAAAATAAGCATAACATGAATCTTTTTGCGTAGCATTGATAGATAAATTACCATTGTTATAAGATATAGTGGAACCTTTTTGACAATAACTATAAGCGGGTTCAAAAAAATAACCTTGAGATGGAACGCTTTCGCGCATTTCGAATTCTTCCGTTTGGGCATTCCAAACATAAATATATAAATTTAAATCGGCCCGACTAGCTTCAGCAAAGCTATTTTTAATATCGTTTTTAAATTCACTAAGTAAATTTCGATCTTTAGAATAAGAACTTAAAAGAAATACCATCATAGATAAAAAGATGATAAAGAATGTATAAATGAGAGTTGTCGAAATAAAACCATTTTTCTTCATATTTACACACTTACCCAACTATAATAATTACGACAATTAGTATTATCGGAACCACAAGTTTGATATTCTACTGCTAAAACATAAGTACAAGGGATATCTATATAAATCGTTTTTAAATAATTTAAAAACTCTTCACTTATATTGGAAGTTATATTATTACAATTAGAATAATTAGCGCAAGAACTATCAAGGGCACATTCTAAATTACATTTTTTTAAATCATCAATTTTGTTTTCTTTAATAATTATCATTTGCTCAACTTCAAAGTCAGCTAACAATTTAGCCATAAAATCTTTCTCAGCTTCTTTACCGGAAAATAAGCCTTCATATTCCATTCCTATTGTAATAAAATATTTTTGATTATCATTAAGAAGTCCTTTTAAAGCGGCATTTAAATTTAAATCATTTAATCTTTCCTTTAAATATTCGCTTCGATATATATAACTAATATCATCATAAGAAATGCGGGTTTTTTCCGCCTGTAAGATATTATTAAAAGATTTATAAATCAAAAGTAAAGAACTAGTTAAAACAACTATCGCAATTATGGTTTCAATAAAAACAAAGCCATTCTTATCTTTAGTCATCTCCATGTCTCCACTTCCCTATTATTAATTATAACCTAGAGTAAAATAATTAGCAATTAAAAAGACACTATATAAAATTATAAGTGTCTTAAAAATTATTCTAATATGCCTTTAATTCTTCTGATGCCCGCACTTGATGATTCTTCCTTAATAATTTTGAAATGGCCCAACTCCCTAGTATTTTTAACATGAGGACCACCACATAATTCTTTAGATATATCACCTATTTTATAAACTGTTACAATATCAGGATATTTTTCAATAAACATACATTCAGCTCCAGAAGCAATCGCCTCATTTTTAGCCATTTCTTCTTTTACTACCGGTAACGATTCTTGAATCCAATCATTAACTAACCCTTCCACTTTCGCCAGTTCTTCATCAGTTAATTTATGATCACAATTAAAATCAAAGCGCATTCTTTCGGCTGTAATATTAGAGCCTCTTTGATGAATATCTTTATTTACTATCTTTTTTAAAGCGGCATTTAATAAATGAGTTGCTGTATGATATTTTGTCTCAATTTCACTATTTCCGGCTAAACCACCTTTAAATTTTTGATTAGAGCCAGCTCGGCTTTTCTCTTGATGTTCCTTAAATTTAGTATAAAAGCCTTTTTCATCTACATTGATATTTCGTTCTTGAGCCAATTCTTCAGTCAGTTCAATAGGAAAGCCATATGTATCATATAATTTAAATGCTAAATCTTTATTTATTAAATTCCCTTCTAAATTATTTACTATTTTCTCAAATTCTTTTAAACCTTTTTCCAAAGTATGATTAAATTTTTTTATTTCATTAGCCAAAACTGCTAGAACAATTTCTTGATTTTCTTCTAATTCTTTATAAAAAGCTTTATATTTATCAATTATCATTAAAGCAATTTTCTTTTCAAAACCACTATCAATATCAATACCAATTTTTTTGGCATGTCTCACAAATCTTCTAATTAATCTTCTTAATATGTATCCTTGATCAGTATTGGAAGGTACAATATGAGAATTATCAGCAGCGATGAAAACGGAAGTGCGGATGTGATCAGCAATAATTCTAATTGATTCTAGGTTTTCTTCATAAGTTGTATTAGACATTGCCACAATAGCATTTATAATATCTTGCCAGATTGAAGTTTGGTAATTATCATCAACACCTTCTAAAATGGCCACAGTTCTTTCTACACCCATTCCCGTGTCTACATTTTTTTGCGGCAAATCAATATATTCTCCGGTTAATGTTTTTTCGTATTGCATAAAAACATTATTCCATATTTCTACCCATCTTGCATCATCTGGATTAAATTCTGTAGGAATCTCTTCCGTACTACGAAAATAAAAAATTTCGGTATCTGGACCACAAGGACCACTATCACCCGCAATCCAAAAATTATCTTCTAAATATTTTATTTTATTTTCTTTTATTCCTAATTCTTGCCAGATTTGCGCAGATTCATTATCTTTGGGAATATCTTTATTACCCGCAAAAACTGTAACAGCTAATTTATCAACCGGTATATTTAATTCCTTTGTTAAAAATTCAAAGCTCCAACTAATAGACTCTTTTTTAAAATAATCTCCTAAACTCCAGTTTCCAAGCATTTCAAAAAAAGTATGATGAGTTTTATCCCCTATTTCATCTAAATCAGTTAAACGTACACATTTTTGAACATCAGTTAATCTTTTGCCCAAAGGATGTTTTTCTCCTAATAAATAAGGAATTAAAGGTTGCATCCCGGCAGTATTAAATAAAACACTAGGATCGTTTTCCGGAATAATTGGAGCGCTAGGAATTATTTTATGTCCTTTAGAAGCAAAAAAATTCAAATATTTTTCCTTTAAATCAATTCCTTTTACTTCTGTCATTATTCTAAACCTTCTAAGTATTTGAAAACTTTATCTTTTAATTTTTCTTTTTCGTCATTGGCTAAAATATAATCAAATTCATTGTAATTTTCCAAGGCTGTTTCGGTTATATGAGCTTGTTCCTCTAATGATAAAGTACTTCTACTAAATTGATTTTCAACATAAATTGAATATACATCATCATAATTTAATTTAATATCTTCAATTTCATCAGGATATCTAACATCGCTAACTACTAAAACATCTACTAATTTTTCATAAACTTTAATATCATCTATCATATTATTAATAAAGTATTTATTGTCTACTTGTCTAATTTTATCGCCTAATTCTTGCATGTATTTTCTTGGTTTAGTATTAGGATTTCCATCCCAATTGCTAAGTTCTGTGACAAATAATTTTAAATATTTACTATATTGCGTGATAGCACAATTCTTCAATTTATAAATATAATATTCTTTAATAAGTTTGGCTACTTCACTTTTTCCGCTTCCCGCTTTACCTGCAACTAAAAATATTTTCATAATCTCACCTTTTCTAAACAAAAAGAATGAACCAACAAAAATGTTTCATTCTTTTCTTGTTAATTCATACTAAATATACCATAATTTAACTATTTTTTAAATACTTTTTGATTCATTTATTTTTTCTTTAGTAAATTCAATTACAACCCTTAATATTGTCAAACATGGTGTAGCTAAAATCATTCCTAATATTCCAAAAAAATGACCAAATACTAATAAGGCAATTATGATTATTATTGGATGACAACTACTTGCTTTACTCATAATAACTGGTTGTAAAATATAATTCTCTACAATTTGAACAATAACACAAATAATAAGCGCGCCAATACCAATTAAAGGATCTTGAGTAAGTCCAACAATTACTGCAGCAGCTCCGCCAATATATGGTCCAATAAACGGAATTAAATCAGTAAGGCCACAAATGACTCCGAATAATAAAGGCGCCCTTAAACCGATTAAAGTAAAGCCAATCGAATCACAAACAAGCACAACAAATGCCACTAAAAAGGTACCATTAACACATTTTCGCACTTCGCTACTCATACGTTTTGATAATTTATTAATATCAGCTTGTAAATTTTTAGGGAAAATATTTTTAAAGTGACGATCAATATTTTCATAATCAATTAACATATAAATACCAATAATAAGACCAGTTACAAAAGTACCTACACCACTAAATAATGAAATAATAAGATTAATAATATTATTAGGCAAATCACTAGCAATTTCAGAACTCCAATTAATGATAGTAGCCATTATTTTTTCAGGGAAATCGCCCAAATTTATGCCATTTTCTTCAAAGCTAACAAAAAATTTATTAATACTATTGGTAACTCTTTCCACATAATTTGGTAAAAGGCCAACCATTTCATTTACTTCATTATAAACTGTCGGAATAAAAGTATATAAAATAATACCAAATATTAAAATAAAAACCAAAAAAACAATAATAGAACTAAGAGTATTATTTTTAATGCGATCATTAACTTTAACTACTAGAGGGCGAAGTAACCAAGCAATTACAAATCCGATAAAAAAGGGACTAACAACTTTTAATAAATCTAAAATGATATGATAAATATGCAGTTTTTGAATAGCAATTATTCCTGCTAAAACTAAAAAGGCAATAAAAACAATATATAAAGTTTTTAAAATTTTCTTGGTGAGACTAATAACTTCATTTAATTCTCGTTTGTCGACTTCTTTATCTATCTTATTTTTCATTTATAATCACCTATTAACATTATACTATAAATTTTACGAAAATAATATATTAATTATGCATCTAAAAAAGCACGAACTGTGCTTAATTATTTTTATTCATATTATTAGACATTGTATTAGCTTTATCCAAAAGATTATTAATTAGTTTATCAGCTTTTGTTTTGGTATTTTTATTTAATAGAGTGTAAGCTCCTACTCCTATAATACCAGCCATTACCATACCTGCTACTATTTCCATTTTTTTCATTTTTCCACCTCTAATAGTAGTATGGCTTAGTATCTTAAAATTATGTATTATAAATTTGAATTAACCTCTCTTCCAAGGTTGTCTTTCTTTTAGTGCCATAATCATTCATAACCCCTTTATAAAAAGCTTTAGCATCGCCAATTAAAATCAAACTTTTTTTAGCCCGACTGACGCCCGTATAAATAATTTTATTATATAACATTTGGCCATAATTAAAAGTAATGGGCATAATAACATGATCAAATTCACTTCCTTGACTTTTATGAATAGTTATAGCATAAGCATGCCGAATATTTTTTAAATCTTTTTTGGGAATAGAAACCATATTACCATCAAAATCTATTGTAATTGCTTCTTTTTTATAAGGGGATACGGAAATACTTTTAATAAAACCAATATCTCCATTAAAAACATTATTATCTGCATCATTAACCAACTGTAAAACTTTGTCACCAACTTTATATATGATATCACCATATTTAATTTGACTTTGTCCTTCATTAGGATTAAATATATCACATAACATTTTATTTAAATTATCTATACCATTATCTCCCTTATACATAGGAGCTAATATTTGTAAATTGTTTTCATCATAGCCTTTAGTTATGCCCGCTTCGATGATTTTTCTAATTGTTTCTTGAATATTTTTACTTTCCGTAATTAGAAAATTGTAATCGTCTTTCTTTTGGGTAAATTCTTCAGATAAATCTTTATTTTTTATTTCGCGTGCCAAATATGGTATATAAGAGTTCTCACTTTGGCGATAAATAAAATTTAGCGGGATATAAGTAAATAAATCACTACTAATTAAATCATTTAAAACCAAACCAGGACCAACTGAAGGAAGTTGAAAAGAATCACCAACTAAAATTAATTTCACATAACTTTGAATGCCTTTTAAAAGGGCGGCCATTAAAGCGGTATCAACCATACTAACTTCATCAACAATAATTAATCTTTGAAAATTCTTATTATTCTCATTAATCATAAAATCATTAGTTTCTTTATTCCATTTTAAATAGCGATGAATTGTTGAAGCCGGAAGATTAGTTGAATTACTCATTTTTTTACTTGCTCTCCCCGTTGGGGCCAAAAGTGCAATTTGCTCTAAAATATCTATATTATTTAATTTATTTTTATCAATATATAGTTTAACAATTGCATTAATAATAGTGGTTTTTCCTGTACCCGGTCCCCCAGAAATAATAGTTATATTATTATTTAAAGCTGATTCTATGGCCTTAACTTGATCATCATTATAAGTAATATGTAATTTCTCTTCTAAGTTTTTTATTTTTTCTTTATAATCATCTTTTTGTATAGCTTTAGCATCTATCTTTTTTAAAAGTTCAGCAATATCTAACTCGGCTTGGTAATTTTCTTGCAAATAATAGCGATTATTGTCTTTAATGATAAATAATTCCTCTTCTAATTCTAGTAAATAAGCCTCAAATAATTCAAAATCGATAGATATAGCAAAACTACGGTTTAAAATAGTATATATTAGTGAAGATTCGTAATAAATATCTCCTGTATTTAAAGAAATTATTTTCATGCCTTCTAAAATACAGGCCTTTACTCTTCTTTTATCTAAAGCATCTTTAAAATTATTTAAGAAAATGTTATCCAATCTTTTAAAGTCAACTACTTCATTTAATAAATATATATTATTATCTAAAATATCAATAATTTGTCCTTTAAATTTAGTATATATTTTTCCCGCTTCTTCTATAGAAAAACCCAAATTTTTAAGTCTTAAAATAATATCCGAACTTTTAGAATAATTTATTACGGAATCATAAATTTTATCTCTCTTAGTCTCACTCATGCCTTCAATTTTATCAAGAGCAAATTTATTTTCTTTAATAATATCTAAACTTTTACTACCGTAAATTTCGACAATTCTTTCCGCCGTCTTTTTTCCACACCCTTTTATAAAGGAACTACTTAAAAATTCAATAATATCATCATTTTCTTTTGGAACAATTAATTCATAACTCGAAACTTTAAATTGATGGCCAAATTTTTCGTGTTCAATGAAATCTCCGGCTATTTTTATTAATGTTTCTAATTTCAAATCCAAAAATGTGCCAACAATTGTAATAGTTTTTTTTAAATATTCTTGATTTTTTTCATCTTCAACTTTAGATACTTTAAAAAGACCGACTAAATAATTATTCGATTCATTATAGTAAATTTCGCTTTTAATTTTGCCTTCAAAAACTATCATAGTTTAATTATACTCTATAAAAAATAAAAAGGCTAGAATTTCTAACCTCTTATTTATTTATCTTCAAATTTTTTGTGGGATCATTTCAGGGAATAAATTCTCCTAAATCTGGTATATTTTCTCCACTTTGTGCCTTTATAGCTAGCATATTAGGATAATTGACAGATTTCCAAAATTGGCTAGGTAACAAATTATAATCCACTATTACATAAGCAACTTTGGTTTTTACTTGAGCTTTTTTAGCAATCTTTTTATAATACTTATAAACTATTTTTAAAAAACTATCCCAATAATTCTGTATTTGTTGCCAATCATTGCTTGTTGATATAGCACTCATTATCCAAATTAAATGTTGCATCAATTTATAACAATATTTAACAAAATAAAGAGGGTAATCTTCGACATTCATATTTTGAATATCTTCTATATATTTTTCAATTAACAATCTATATTCAGCTATATCTTTAATCATCGGTAATTCTTCTTTTAATTTCATTTTAATCCTCTTAATTTATCTAGGAAATCTTCTACGACGGGAATGGTTAACATATGCTTTTTGTAATAAAACAACTGAGGGTGCTGGAATTGGGGATACGGGAGTTTGCTCTTCCGAATCAGAAATAATAATTCTCACCATTCTTCCTTCGTTTAAATTATTATGACTCCTTTCGCCGTCAGTTTCTAGTATTTCTTCTATAATTTTTATGTTAGAACCGTCATTCCCGCTTTCTTCTAAAACCGGTAAACAAACAGTTTGATTATTTTGAGCTAAAGGAATCATTTCTTCTCCTTCTCGATCTATTATTATTTCTTCATCTTGATTTCCATCTGAAAAAATAGAATTAGCAATATTATCCTCTTCTAGAACAGAGCCCTTTACCTCTAATTCATCTTGAGTATCCCGTTTATCGTTTGGCTCAGTTCCTGGTTCAATACTCGTGTCATTACCAGAAAATAAATCGGCAAATATGGCATCAAAATCTTTTTCAAAATCAGATTCTTGAGATTGAAGTTGGTAATTTTTTAAATTTTGCCATAATTCTGATGGCAAAACATTTAAATTAACATCAATTTTGCGAAGATGATTGGCTTTTTGAAATTTTTTCAATATTTTCTTATAGTTAGTATTAACTACATATAAAAACATCCTCATGGTTTCTTCAATTTGCCGTCTTTCGCTAGCGTTATTAACTTTTACCAAAACTTCTCTTATATCATTCATTATAACATTACAATATTTGATTAAATATGCTGGATATTGATTTTTATTTTTATTAATTAAATAAATATCATTGAAAACTTGCATTAAATATGAGGCTTGTTTTTTTCGATATTCCTCAAATTCTCTATCTACCCTTTTCATATAAACTTCCCCTTAGTGGTGTAGTATAGCAGAATAATTAAACTTTTTCAAGCCTTTTCTTGCCAAATAAAAATCCTAGCAATGTAGGATTTTAATATCTATAATGGCGGAGCAGGAGAGATTTGAACTCTCGCGTCAGTTTAACCCAACCTACACCCTTAGCAGGGGCGCCTCTTCAGCCTCTTGAGTACTACTCCATACCAAGAATTACTTCTATAGTTTAACACAAGTAATTCTTTTAGTCAAATACTTTAACTACTTTTAGTATATGTATTTTTTCTTTAGTTATACTTTTATAATTCTTCATAAATATTTTGCGAGTTAGAATTAGCCTTATATTCATTAATGACGACACTTGACGTTGTTAAAAGAATACTTGCAATGGAAACAGCATTTTTTAAAGAATTCAAAACAACATCAGTAGCATCCAAAACTCGAGTCTTTTCTATTTCTTCATATTGGTTAGTATTAATATTAAATAATCGGTTAAAATTATTATTTTTTATTTTAGTATTGATGTCAATATCATTAAGCCCGGCATTTATTAATATTTGCTTTAAAGGTTCTTTTAAAGCCTCTTTTAAAATATGAAATCCATCATTAGAAGCTGACAACTGATCGGCAATTTTGGCTAAAGTAATTCCTCCACCAGGTACTACTCCTTTAGCGGCTAAATTTACTGAGCATAAGGCATCTTCAAAACGCATTCTCTTTTCTCTTCGTTCCGTTGTAGTGATTCCCCCTACTAAGATTTCAGCGGTTCCACTTTCCAACATGGTAATTCTTTTAGCAATAAAATCCTGTTCCGTATTGGTATTTTTAATATTTTCATTTAATCTTAAAATATGACGCTTTATCTTATCATTATATTTAAAATCCATATTGCATTTTTCATTGCTTATTACCATATTATCAATTTGACCTAAATTATTGTATTGGATGGCATTAGGCGCATGAACAATTTCACAATTTGCGATGGCCCCTAGATCAGCTAAAATTGATTGTTGTCTAAAACCATATTCTGGCGTTTTTAGTAAAAAAACTTTTAAATCATAATTGGTATTAATTTCTAATATGCTTTGAATAAATTCAGCGGAATAATCATTAGCTATAATTACCAGACTCTTTTTATTTTTAATTAAAATATTAATCAATGAAGCGATTTCTTCTATATCAGTTAAAATAAAATCTCCAATTAAAATTTGCACATTTGCTAATCTTTGTTCCTTTAAACCAGCTAAAAAATAAGGAGATGCTAAATTGCTATCCATACTATAACCTTTTAAATAATTAACCCTTGTATTTTCTTCCTCCCCTTCTTTAATAGTTATTCCTTCTTTATTTAAAATATTTAAATAAACATCACTTACTATTTGGCCAATCTCTTCATCATTACTAGAAACTTTAGCAATAGCTACTAATTCATCCCGCTCTGGCACTTTAGAGAGTTGATTAATTCTAGTAATAATATCTAACATAGCTTCATTTAATTCTTTTTTTAAGACAATGGCACTAACTTTTTTATTTATTATTTTTAAACCTTGATTAAAAATACTCTCTAATAATACTAAAGTTGTAGTAGTTCCATCTCCTACTTTATCATTCGTATTTAAAGATGCTTCTTTAGCTAATTCTAAGATTGTATTGACCACCGCATCATCACTTTCAATATTTTCAGCAATTGTTACCCCATCATTTGTAATAAAGGGACTAAAATTAGAATGATCAATTATTATATTATTACCCTGTGGGCCTAAAGTCTTTTTAACTGTTCCACACAAAAGACTTACCGCTTCTTGCATTTTTTGATACAATTCCTCACCATTTACTACTTTTTTCATAATTCGTCTTTTACCTCCGTAATATAATGCCAATATTTTTTGGGCATAAAATTCATGCGGCATTTTTCATTTTTTCTTTCTTTTATACTTACCGTTTTATAAAATTCTATCCATAAATTTTCAATCCAATTTTCATTTAAACTGGTTCCTTTTACTAAATTAAGTGCCTCTCCTGCTATAATATAAAAGTCTTTTTGATTGTATACACTAAGCAAATTTCTTTTTACATCTTTAATAATCCAATATTCTTGTGGCAATCTATTTTTAAAATGATGTGATACCAAACTTAATATATTATTATCGGGATTTATCTCCGCATATAAAACCTTATTTTGTAGTTCTTTAAAACGAACAAACCCCTTCCAACGATGAGCTTCTCCTCCTACTCTTTTGCTAAGACGTAGGGCTTCACTTACGCATCTTAAGTTAAACATTTTATTTAAATTTTCTTTATATTTGGCATAATTTAATAAATAATAGTATATGATTAATTCTTTATTAACAGCAACTGATAAATAAACATAATGAATTGTTCTAAAATTTTCATATCCGATTATTTTGATTAATTGTTTCCCTATATTTTCATTAAAAGTCAAATTTAAATTAATTAAATTATCAAATAAGTTGGGCTTATATCCTAAAGGCTTAATATCAAAAGGTTTTATTTTATTTTTTATAAGATAAATTACTAAATTTATTAAATGCGGAAAATCATCATGATAAAGATATATGTTTTCCATTAAAATAAACTCAACTGCTTATTATTAGTTATAGAATTAGATTTTTCTAATTCTTCCCAAACCAAATTCGATTCAATAAAACCTTTATTAATATATTCCTCCCTTAGATTAAATTTGCCATTACAAGTAATAAAATATTGGGCTCGTTTTAAAACTACTCCCATCCTTTTTAAATCTTTAAATGATAATTTAAAATATTGCCGCGATTTCATAATTCTCTTGGCCGAAGTAACACCAATACCAGGAACTTTTAATAATTCATAATAACTACATGTCATAATTTCTTTAGGAAAAGTTTGCAAATTTTTCAAAGCCCATGATGCTTTAGGATCAACTAAAATATTCAAATTAGGATTCTCATGATCTAATATATCTGTTACTTTAAAGCCATAATAACGAAGTAGCCAATCGGTTTGATATAGCCTATTTTCCCTTTTTAAAGGCGGAATAGATATAGTAGGTAAATTACTATCGGTATTAACTGGCACATAAGCAGAATAAAAGACTCTTTTTAAATTATAATTTCGATACATAGTCTCACTTTTAAGCATAATATCTAAATCGGTCTCTTTGGTAGCACCGATTATCATTTGCGTGCTTTGACCCGCAGGAACAAAATTTTTACTTCGATTATCTTTTACATACTTCATTACTTTATTAATATTTACACTTTTTTTATTAGGAGCTAAAAGCTTTAAACCGTTTTCTGTGGGAAGTTCAATATTTGCACTTAATCTATCTACCAGACTACCTAATTTTTTTAGCAATGACTCATCGGCTCCGGGAATCACTTTAGCATGAATATAACCACCAAAATGATATTTATTTCTTAATAATTCCACCGTTTGAATTATTAAATCCATCGTATAATTGGGATTTTTAATAATTCCCGAACTTAAAAATAAACCTTCGATATAATTTCTTTTATAAAAATTTATCGTTATAGCGCAAATTTCTTCTGGAGTAAATATGGCTCTTGGAATATTATTGCTTTTACGATTTAAACAATATTTACAATCAAAAATACAACAATTTGTTAGAAGAATTTTAAGTAAGGATATACATCTACCATCCGAGGAAAAAGAATGGCAAATTCCTGACATATGAGCATTACCAAAACTACTTTGTCTATTACTTCCTGACGAAGAACAAGAAGCATCATATTTTGCACTGTCAGCTAATATTTTTAATTTTTCTTGCAGATTCATTTTTCTTCACCATTATTATTATAAAACAAAAAATAAACAAAAGCAAACATTTGTTTCTTTTTTCTAAAAATTGCCAACTGACTTTTTAATAAATTATTTAATAATTATAGACTTAAAATATTGTTCTTGAAATTCGGTTAAAGCTTTAATTGCCTCATCAGAATAAACCTTACCATTCTTAGAAACAATTAGTTTATCATCGTCATCGTTAATTCTTTGAATAACTGCAATAACCGTTCCCTTAATTTCATCTACAGGTTCAAATTCCCCTAACACATAAGCATCCAATTCTTCCCCATCGCCACTTTTTGTATTAGGAATAAATCCATAATTTAATAAGTACATAAAACCATGCTTAGGATGCCTTGAACCCAAAGGCCTATCGATTTTCACAGTTACTTCTTTTCCTAAATAATCTTTTGCATTTGTTCTTTCCATCATTTCCCCCTTATTTTATTTCATAACCTAATTTTTCTAATTCTAATATGGCAATTGCTGATAAATTTTTTTTATTTAATTTATTAATAACATAAAAATCTGCTCCCAAAGAATCATCATTTTGAGAATCAAGGTTCATTTGTTTTTTTATCTCATTATCAAAGGCTAAAATCTTATAAAAAATGCCAATATGGTGCACTTTTAATTGCGTGTTTTCTTCTTTCCAATCAAAACAAACTGAATTAACATCATGGAGCTTAGAATTGGTGACGATAATGCCAACTTCTTCTAAAATTTCTCTTTTTAATGCTTCCTCAGGTTTCTCACCAAATTCAATGGTTCCCCCTGGTAAATCTAACTTACCATCATAAAGACCGCCATTTTTTTTAATTAATAAAATTTTGTTATTTTTTATAATAATGCCATAGGCTCCCAAATGTTTATATTCTTTCAATCAAAATTCCTCCTTAATTCTAATTTAGCATATTTTTAAAATATTTTAAATCTTACTACCTAAAAAGATTGATATTTGATTAACCTTTTAACTCATATATTTTTCTGGTAATAAAATTTAATTAATCAAAAAAAGCTACTTACTAGCTCTTTTGTACACTTTATATTTATTTAATTAAAAGATTTCTAATTAAGGTAATATTTTCATATTGCAAAGAAACATAATCAGCAACAGGATCGTTATTAGTAATTAAATCATTTATTTCAATTAATGTTGCCTTATTTTTATCAATTAATTCATTTATAAGATCCGTATTAGTTTCACTTTTCAATTTTATAATAGAAGAATATTTAGAATTTTTAAATTTATTTTTCAAGTCTTGTAAAATAGTCTCACTATTAGCACCTTCAATATCTTCTAGAGAAATAATATCAAATCCATAATTTTCCAAATATTTAAAAACATTAGAAGAAACTACTAAAGTTACATTATCATTTTCTTTAGCCTCTTTGGCTACGTTTCTAAGTTCAGCATCAACCCAAGATACTTTAGTATATAAATCATTATATTTTTCTTCAATATTTTCACTTATTAATGTATTATCTAAATATTCATTTAATGAAGTTTTAATATTTTTAGCAAGCATTAAAAAGTTATTTGGAGCTAACCATAATTCTTCAATATTATTATTATAATTTAAACCATATGTAGCATCGATTACTAACAAATCATCATTACTATTTCTTAATGATTTGGCAATGTTTTTTTCACTACCCAAACCTATGTAAACAAATAAATCTCCTTTAGAGTATTCTGCTATTTGTTTTTCTGTAAGATTATAATCATTAATGTTTATTCCATAGGGATATATACTTTTAACCGTACTACTATCACCATATAAATAATTAGTAATAAACTCTACCGGATAAACAGTTGTATAAATTGTAGCATTTTCTAAACTGTTTTTACCAATACTACATCCACATAATAGAAAAATTGTTAAATATATTACTACTAATAATTTTATTTTTTTCATTATTTCACCATAATTTCTCTTAATATTTTACTATAATAAATTTTTTTTAGCAATATAGTTTGTTGATAGAAGAAGAATGATAGTAGAAGCAATTCCCCCTCCTAAAATATCACTCGCAAAATGTGCCCCTAAATAAATTCTGCTGACCCCTACTAGTAATGGTAATAGTCCTAAAAAAATACATGACAATATTTTAATATTTTGATGCCATTGACTTTTAATTACTAAATATAGTAAAAGGCCATATAAAGTAACCGCTGCCATCGTATGACCACTAGGGAAACTAAAAGTTTTTTCCGTAACCAAAGCTAATACAGTTGGTCTTGGTCTTCTTATAATTAATTTAATAACATTATTGACTAAAGTAGAAATAATTATTTCAGCCGCAATAATAAAACTAATATTCTTCTTTTTTAAAAAAAGAAATAAGAAAAAAAGAAAAATGGTTAAAACAATAATGAAAATAGTACTGCCTAAAAAAGTAAAGCATTTATAAAAATTAGTAAAAAAATTATTAATTTTAAAAGTCACCAAATTATAGCAAAAAGTATCAAAACTTTCTATTAGATTAGTTTTAATTAAAATTATTAAACCGATAAATACTATTCCTAAAATAATAGCTATCCAATTTTTCTTATTCATTACTTATTCTCCTTTAAAGACAAATTCTCTTTGAACAACTAAATTTATTACCCATAATATAGAATCTACTAGCACTTTAATTAAAATAACCGGTAAATTTAATAAATTAAATAAATAGGTAACAAAACAACCCGAAATAAACATTTGAATTATTACTAATAAATAATATTTAGCTAAAGTAGTAATACTCATATTTTTAAAAACTAAATTAGAATTTATTATGTAATTATAAATGGAAGAAATAATACGGGCTAAGATAGTTGCTGCTAATATTTTTGAATTTATTTTTAATATTCCTAAAATACTGCCAAATAATATTATATCTAAGATAAAAGAACTAAAAGAAGCAAAAAAATATTTTAAAAATAATTTATAAATCATAATAGAATCTCTTAAAGGATTAAAATGACTATTAGCATTACTATTTAAGTAAATGGTTTCAATCTCCACTTCTGTAATATTAATATTTTCTTCTTTGCAGGCAATTAGCATATTTGTTTCATATTCGTATCTTTCCCCAGATAAATCCATAAAACTTTTCATTAATTTAGTGCTTAATCCTCTTAATCCCGTTTGCGTGTCACTAATTTCTAGCCCAATAAATATTTTAAAAATATTCCGAGTAATTTTATTTCCATATTGGCTTTTAGGGGGAACATTGCTCTTATCAAAATCTCGGACTCCTATAATTAAATTATCCTTATTTTTTAATAGAGCATTTGCCACTTTCTTTATATCTTTTACACTATGTTGGCCATCACAATCGCAAGTAACTACCCCTTCTAAAGCAGGATAATTATTAAGCAGATAATTAAAGGCGTTTTTTAATGCTCTTCCCTTACCTAAATTTATATGATGTTTAAATATAATAATACCTTTTTTTTCTAAACCTTGAAAAAATTTATCATGTATTTTTTTACTACCATCATTTATTACAATAATATTTTTGAATTGTTTTTGTAAATCCCCAATAAATTTTTGCATGACCTCTTCATCAGGGTCCAGTGTGGGAATGACTATAAATATATTTTCCATAATTCTCCTATTCTGTTACTGCTTCCATATTCACTAGTTTATATCCCCCATTATAATAGATAAAATACAAGCGATCATGCATCTTGTCTATTTGATTTTTGCCACTAACAATCATATTTTTTTCTAAATACACTTCACAACTAAAGGCATTTTCATTATAAATTATAAAATTGCTTAATTTTGTATTAGTAAAGGCCGGATTTTGAAGACGATGCGAACTAACAAAAGTTCTGTCAATACTATGACTCCAACTATAAGCTCTTTCATACATATATGTATTTGCTATTAAATAAGGAGTAACACTATTTAAACCAGTATCATTTGACATAAATAAACTCCAATTTTGAGCTACTTTAAGAATATCAAAATCATCTTTTATATATTCCTTTACTTCTTCTAAGGTTTGACCTTCTTTAAATTGTTTACTAATTATTATTTTATTATTGTCTATCTCATATTTTACTTCTTTATTATTTTCATCATAAATCTTTATCTCGGGTTTATAAACCAAATTATTAATATTATAGGTTTTAGTCTTTGCAATTTCTACAAATTGCGTTAATCGTTCTAAGCCCGTGACATCCCCTTCACTAGTAATTAAATCATCCGCTACATTTTTTCCATTAATAGTTATGGTATAGTCTTTAGGAATAGTAATTTCATACTTATAAAGGCCATCCTTAAAATAGTTCTCCACATTAACTAATTCCCATTCGTTAATCTTTAATATTCCCATTTTAGTATAAGAATCTTTAGCCTTTAAAGAAACCTTATTTATTAAATTATCCCCATTATAAAGATCATAAACATATAGACTATCTGTACTTAATTTACTATCTTTTTTAATATCAATATCATTACTTTTATATATTTTTTCTAAACCATCACTTATTTTGGTTTCTTGTTTTTCCAATGGGCTAATACTAAATAAGGTATCAACATTTGGCGAATTAAGTTCTCCTTTAGAGCCTAAATATATAATATAATTTTCTACTAAATTTCTTTCGTATAAAACAAGACTATTATAAACATAAACAATTAAAGTACCACATAATAAAATACAAACAAGGGAGAAAATTATTAATGATTTTTTATATAGGCTTTTTCGCCGCCATCTTCTAAATAATTTCATAATTTACCTCTTTTCTATAATAAAACCGGTTGGTAAGCGCCATGATGAATTGGCATAATAAAATGTTACAGATGACATTTCATACTTACCATCATAATACATACTAGAAGAGGAACCTCCATCAATATTAGCAGCATTTATAGCACCATATTCACCCATTATTTCAATTAGATCACCAGCTGTAGCTCCTAAATGGCCATTAGCTCCACGGCCATCAGTGACTAATAAAAGTACAGTACCATCACTTCTTTGGCCAATCGCTGTTCTTGGATTGGCTCCACTCCCTGAACCTTTAGTTTCTCTTTTTTCACCATTAATTATTAATTTTACAAAGTGATTATTCGCATCGCTTGCTTCTTCTTGGAAGGCTACGGCATCTCTTATTTTCTCGTCTTTTATAATTTTTTCTACTTCTTTGGCATTTTTACCACTTAAATCAATTACCCGTAATAAATTATCTTCATCAAATCCCACTAAATGCATACCGCTTATTCCCACTGGATTGTTATATTCAATTACTTTGTCTTTGACAACTAATCCTAGGGGCCGGCCGCCTTTATTACCCTCAGAATAATATAGACCACCATTAACTCCCGCTAAAGCGTCGTTATCATTAACTAATTTATCTAGAGTAACCCCATACTCTTTCCAACTTCCATCAAAAATAGTCGCTAATTTAATACGAGAGGGATCATTAACAATAATCATTTTGGCAAAATAAGTACTTCCGGAAATCTCTTCAATTTTAATACCATTTAAATCTTTATTTGCATCTATATTAATTAAACTATTATCTATTTCCGTATCTAATTTAGCCATACTATTTTCGTCCACAATTGCTTGCACTTTAACATCATTCATAAATAAGCCTACCACAAATTTCATTTGTCCTGTTTCTAAAATGGTAGTGACAAATAAATTACGAGCGTGCTTGCTGGGCCCATAGCAAAACAATAAACCAATGCTATAAATGGTAATAATTATAAACAATAAAAAAACACCAATAAAGCTAAAAAATTTACCTATAATCTTCAAGATTTTCACTGCTAAGAACACTTCCCTACTACTTATTATTTATCTATATTGATATTATCATATTTATATTTAATGTTCAAGAAATATTAAGCACACTCAAAAAAAATTTGCTTAAAGCAAATTATTCTGAATGCATAATCAAATAATCTAACAGACTTTTAAAATCTAATCCTAAATCAGCCATTAATTTGGGAAACATACTTATGTCTGTAAAGCCTGGCATTGTATTAATTTCATTTAAAATAACTTCTTGGTTCTGTTCTTTAATAAAAAAATCTATGCGGGCAAGACCACTACAATCACAAGTTTTATAGGCTTTAGCAGCTATCCTCTTTATTTTTTCTATAATATCTTCATTTAATGAAGCCGGAATTTTAGTCATTGACTGCACATTTTTATATTTTGCGTCAAAAGAATAAAAATCACCGGCGGCTAGAACTTCACCAACGGTACTTACTATTAAATCGTCTTTGCCAACAATAGCGCATTCAACTTCTCTGCCCAAAATTTCTTCTTCAATTAAAATTTTAGAGTCATAATTAAGCGCTTCCTCAACATAAGAAATTAAATCATTTTCTTCTACCACTTTATTAACGCCCACTGATGATCCCGAATTTGATGGTTTAACAAAAACTGGAAAATTTAATTTCTTTTTGGTCAAGGTAATTAACTCCCCTGCCGTTAATGTCTGTTCTTCTAAAGTTTGATCATAATAAATATATTTATCGCCTTTTTTTCTTATATCTAAATACTTTGCTTGTGAAATGCCAACACTATTTAAAATTCTTTTGGTCATGGTTTTATCCATACAAAGAGCTGAGGCTAAAATCCGGCATCCTACATATTTTTTAGATATTAATTCTAATAATCCCTGGATAGAACCATCTTCACCATATCGACCGTGTAGAACTGGTAAAACCACATCCATCTTTTTTAAATATTCGATAATATTTTCTATTTTTATTAAATCCGTTACTGGTTCACCTAGTTTTAAAACTTGAATATTTTTTATATTTTTATTATATAAATAGAAATCCCCATTTACATCAATATAAATGGGATAGATATTATATTTCTCTTGATCTAGATTGGTTATTACGCTAGTTCCAGATACGATGGAAATATTGTGTTCTGTTGATTTTCCGCCAAAAATAACAGCGATATTCAAAATTAAATTCCCTCTTTCAAGCCATTATAAATTTCCATAAAATTCATTCCATAAGAAGCTTTTATTAAAACAACATCTTCTTTTCTTAGAATTTCTTTTATTTTCAATATGGCATCTTTATTAGAATTATATGCATAGAGGTTATTTTTATTAAAATTTAATTTTAAACATTCATCTTTTATAAACTCAGCATTTGAACCTACTGTAATTAAAATATCTATTTTATTATTTACTACCTCTTGCCCAATAAGGCGATGAAATTTTTCAGTAAAATCTCCTAATTCTAACATATCTCCTAAAACAGCTATTTTACGATGGCCTTTTAAACTGCCTAAATATTTGATAGCCATCGTCATGGAATCAAGATTAGCATTATAGCAATCATTTATTAATGTGATATCATTAACCTTTTCGATGGCCATCCGTCTTTCGGTTAAATGAAAATTTTCTATTCCTTCTTTAATCCGATTAACCTCAATATTTAAATAGCATCCCAAACTTAAAGCACATAAACTATTCAAAACAAAATGGGGCCCCGGAATATTTACTTTAATACTGTGTTTTTCTTTATTAATTTTAGTAATATATTCACTATACTCAGGCATGGTATTAATTGATTCAGCCATATAATCGCTTTCATTTTGAATACCAAAAGTAATTATTTTATATTTATTTTTATTTTTTAAATACCACTCATGAAGTAAATCATTATCATTATTAATGAACAAAGCCCCATTTTGATTCATTCCATCTAATATTTCTAATTTGGCTTTCAAAATATTTTCTCTAGTTTTTAATAGTCCAATATGAGCTGTTCCCACATTCGTAATAACAGAAATAGTTGGCCGAGCAATTTTAGATAAAACACTTATTTCCCCTAAATTATTCATTCCCATTTCTACAACTAAGGCATTATGATCACGTAATTTTAAAATAGTTAAAGGTAAACCAATATGGTTATTATAATTACCCTCAGTTTTTAAAACATTATATTTTTGCCCCAAAATACTGGCTATTATATCTTTAGTACTAGTTTTACCAACACTTCCGGTAATCCCAATAACGGGAATATCATATAAACTTCTCTTATATGCCGCTAAGTCTTGTAAACATTTTATTGTATCCTTAACTAAAATTATAAAGCAATTTGGATATTTTTTTAATAAATCAGCATCTAAATGAACATTTTCATTTAGAATACATCCTTTAGCCCCCGCTGCTAATGCCTCCAAATACAAACTATTACCATCAAAATGTTCCCCTTTTATTCCTACATAAATATCATCTTTGTTTATTGTACGAGTGTCTTTCGAAAAATCAATTAATTCAGTTTCTTCATTACCCAAAATTAATTTTCCTTGACATTTAAGTATTACATCTTTTACGTATATTTTTTGCATATTATTTATCTTCCTTTATCATCTTTAAAATTATATTATACAATTTTTCATTGGCTTCTTCTAAACTCATATCTCCGACTTTAAATCCTTCACCAAAAGAAATTTTTAAATTTTTAGTTCTGAATTTATAATTTCCTGTAATGGCAAAAGGAATTATCGTAGCATTACTTTTCTTAGCCATAGATACAGCCCCAAATTTAAATGGTTGCAATAGTTCTTTAGTTCTATTTCTAGTTCCTTCAGGAAAAATTCCTAAAGCTAAATCTTTTTCTAAAACTTCCATAGCCAGCTCCTTAGCATTGGCATCATGAATTTGTCTATTTACAGGAATACACCCCGTTCCCTTAAAAAACCAACGAGTTCTAGCTTTATCAAAATATTCTTTTTTAGCCATAAAATGAATGGGCCGCGCCGATTCTAAAACGACTAAAAATTGATCCATAAAATGGATATGATTACCACATATTATTATTGGACCTTCTTTAGGTATTTGTGGCTTTTTTATTACTTTATAAGGATAATAAAACTTAAACAGCCACCCTAGCGTATATTTGCCAAAATTATAACCAAACATATTAAATTCATTTCTACCATATGCTTTAAAAATCAAAAATATGAGAAAGAAACAAATTAATATTAAAATTATAAATAGAATTATCATACTACCACCTTATTAATAATATCATATTTCCCCTATTTTCACTACTTTAATTCATTTAAAAAGAAGAAATATTCTTCTTTATTTGTTATATTTTATAAATTTTATTTCTTCTTTTTACAAATACAATTGCTAAAATTATTAATAAAGTAGCTGGAATTACCAATTTAAGAACTGCCCCAATTCCTGTTTGAGGATTATCAATATTAACTTGACTAAAATAATAATTAATTACGATATCGCCTTTAACAGTTCCTTGATAATTTTCTGGATAGCTAACTAATTTCCAAGATTTATCATCAACCTTATTAGGATCAGTAATATATTCCTCACCAAACTTCTTCAAATATTCATCACTTTCGGCTAATTTATCTTCAGTTCCTTCTTCATAATAATTAACGATGATTTTATATTCTTTCTTGCGGAAGTAATAATTAACTGTCGTATTTTCTAATATTTGGCCTTGATAATTAGCAGGTAAAGCTACTAATTCCCATTCTTGACTATCGATATGTTCATATGTTGTAGTATAATTATCTTCATAATTATAAGCCTCAATTTTAGAATCGGCAATTTTATTTTCGGTTCCTTCTTCATAATAATTAACAATTAAACTATAATTAGTACAAGTAAAGTAATAATTTACTTCCACATCACCAGTAACAGTTCCGGTTGTGTTGCCACTATCACGAACATATTGCCAATGATTTTTATCTACTTTATCATAATTAGTTTCATATAAACTATTATATTCAAAATAGGATTCATCTGAATCATTAATTTTCTCTCCACTATTTTCATCGTAATAATTAACGATTAATTTATATTTTTTTCTTTTAAAATAATAATTTACTTCTACATCATTAGTAATAGTTCCCGTCGTATTACCACTATCACGGACATATTCCCATTGTTTCGCATCAATATCATTATAATCTGTAACATATGCCCAACCATAATCATGAGCACTAATATTGGAATCGGTAATTTTTGTATTTGTTCCCTCTTCATAATAATTGATAGTTAAAGTATATTGTTGTGTCGTAAAATAATAATTTACTACAGTATTTTCTGTAATAATACCTTTTGTATTACCAGAATCAGAATCATATTTCCATTTGGTTAAATCTATATGGTCATAATTAGTTTCATAACTATCATTATAATATTTTACCTCTTTTTCGGCCTTTATAATGGCATCAGTTGTACCCTTTTTATAGTAATTAACTGTTAAAGTGTATTTCCTTTTAGTAAAATAATATTTAACTTCTACATCATCCGTTAAACTACCTTTTGTATTTTTAGAATCAGAGTCATATTCCCATATTTTTAAATTCACTTTGTCATAATTAGTTTGATAATTATAGCCATGATTGTGAGTAGTAATATCCGCTGGATAATCAGCAATTTCTTCTCCAGTATCTTTATCATAATATCTTACCGTTAAAGTATGTTTATTTTTAGTGTAATGACATATAATCTCTGTATCCTCAGTAATATTACCATTGGAAGCTCCGCCAACATATTGATACAAAGCATCGGCAATATCACAATTTTCATCATAAGGCGTATTATAATCTAAATAATCTTCTTTAGGTTCACCAAAAAATTGTTGTTCTTCATCATCAAAATATTTAACCGTTAATTTATATTTATTCTTAGTAAAATAATATTTGACTTCCGTATCACCTGTGATTTCACCACTTTCTTGTCCCTGAACAGAATTAAATTTCCAAACCTTTAAATCCACTTTATTATAATTAGTTTGATAATTATCTCCATATTCATGCGTAGTGATATCTGCCGGATAATCTGGTATTTCTTTACCGGTATCTTTATCAAAATACCTTACTGTTAGAGTATATTTATTTTTTGTATAATGACATATAATCTCTGTATCTTCAAAAATATTACCACTGGCCGCTCCCGACACATATTTATATTTGGCATCAGCAATATTACATTTTTCATCATAAGGTGTATCATAATCTAAATAACTTTCTTTAGTATCGCCAAAGAATTTCTTTTCATCATCATCGTAATATTTAACTGTTAATTTATATTGCATAATTTTGAAATAGAAATCTATGGTTAAATCGCTGCACATTTCACCATATTCGTCTCCACCTTCAACCCTAGTCTTCTTCCAAATACGTGAATCAATAAAACTATAAGTGGTCGAATAATGATCATTACAATGATGATATTCAGTAATAGAATCCCATAATTTTTGACGTGGTTGTAAATCTTTATAATAATTAACTTCTAATTTATATCTTACATAAATATCTAATCTATCCGTTGTTTTTTCCTCTTCTGATCCGCCACCAATCTTAGAAGTGGTCTTTGCTTGATTACTAATAACATTAACATTAGTAATTCCTTCTTTAACTGTTACTGGTACGATAATATTATATGTATGTGCATAAAACTCTCGATTAGTTAAAGTATTGGCTTTAGCAGTCACATTAATAACTCGACCACTAACTGAAATATTAAAATACGCAGAAACATCTTCATCACTCTCATTACGAATTCTTATTTGATCTTTAGAAAAGGTTAGATGATCCGTATCTATTTCATCCGTTATTACTAATTTAGTCAACTTAGTATCTGCGTATAAATTTTGATAAATACTGTTAAAATTTAATTCAGCTCCATAATAATTATTAGGTACATATTGACTAATTACATAATTATAGGATTCCCCTCCTGCTATATCAGAAACGCCATCGCCATTTCCCATATAAGCGGATTTAGCGGGATTATTCATTGTAAAAGGATAAGGAGAAGCAAACATATATGCAATACCACAACCTTCACCACTATAAGTAAAAGTATAAGTAGCTGAATCCTTTTTGGTTAAATCGGTTAGTACAAAAGCTGATGTTTGATAAAAAATGCCATCTAGATTATAAAAATCACCATTTTTATAATATCCTCTTTTATCAATGGCTATGCCATTATCTTCTTCTTTTAATATATGATTATCATCTTTAGTACTACTTGTACTTACTTTATGACTTTGATAATTTTGATTATAATAAATTTCAGAAGTTCCGCTTTTAGGTATGAAACCTTCATTCCCTCCAAATAACTCGTTACCATATTTATCTGGGAAATTAGTAGGAACATCTATGTCCCAATATATACCATTAATTCCAGTAATATTACCATATTCCGGTTCAGTAGTCTCAATATCAGTATCGCTACCGGTACCTGAAGAACTATCATTTCCGGATGAAACCCGATAAGTTCCGGCTTTATAATAAGTCATTGTAAAATCAGCTTGCGCTGTAGTTGACCCAAATTCAAACACTAAAGGTGTATTAACTTGCACATCAAAATTATTAAAAACGTTTTCAGGATTAGTTTGGCTCTTTTCCATATTATAATTAGTAGCTATTTTAAAATAAACTGAACCGGAATCGGCATTTTTGAATTTTTTAACATTATTAATTTTAACTAAAACATCTAACAGATCCCCATCTTGATCAACCGCAGAATTAGTTATTAAAATTTCAAGTTCGTCGCCTTCTTCAATATTGGAAACACTTGGAAATCTCTTATTATTAGCTCCTGTACTATAATCAACTTTTAATTTACTAGATTTTTTAGCTATTTTAAACTCCGTTTTATTGCTTAAGAAAATAGTCGAATATGAATACTTATCTTCGACACTACTTATACTACTCCAATCAGAATAGTAATTGCTAAGGGAATATGATTTGTTTACAAAAAAGACAACTCCTAAAATTACTACTACTAACAATACAGGAATAAATATTAAAAATAATCTTTTTTTCACTGCTTTCATTTCAATACTTCCACTTCTATCATTTATAATATATCACTATTTACCATAGGCTATTTGCCATTATTATTTCCAATTTACTTAATTTTACACATATGTTAATGATTTATTTTTTCATCTTATTATTCTTATTAAGTAATTCTTCTTGCAAAGCGCGATAATCAGTTTTAGCCATTTTTGTTTTAGGGAATTCTTTTTTAAAAATATATTCTTTAGGAATCATGTAATGAGCTAATTTTTTATTAGTATAGTCCATTATTTCCTTTTTTACCGTATAGCTTTCTTCAACACCATCATTTAACATAATAAAAGCTTTTGCTATTTCTTTTTTATAAGGATGAGGAACACCAACTACACATGCATCTTTAATATATTTATTATCTTTCAAAACTTTTTCTACATATTCAGGATAAACATTATAGCCAGAAGAAATAATTATTCTTTTAATTCTTTGAACATAGAAAAATACTCCATCTTCATCCATATATCCCAAATCGCCTGTATGAATATATTTTTTACCATCATCATGTAATTTTAAAACTTCTTCTGTTTCTTGAGGATTATCTAAATAACCATCCATTAAAACAAAACTATTTATGCAAATTTCTCCTATTTCATTTGGTTTCATTTCTTTATAGGTTTCTGGATCACATATTTTCATTACATTGCCAGGAAAAGGAATTCCTACACTACCGAGCTTATTACTTCCTTTAGTTCCAAAACAAACAGGTCCACATGTTTCGGTCATGCCATATCCTTGAATAATTTGGCCTTTGCTGTTATGTTCTTTTAAAAAATCATTAATTGCTTGATTTCGTTGAGGGGATAATGTATCTCCTCCAGAAACTAAGCATTTTAATTGTGATAAATCGACATTTTCCATATACTTATTTCTTACTAAAGCCTCAAACAAAGTAGGAACGCCAATTATATATTCAGGTTTATATTTAACCATTAATTTATCAAATCTTTTCGCATCAAACTGAGGAATTAATACAGTTACAGCCCCTCGACAAATTGGAATATAAACCCCAACTACTAAACCAAAGCAATGAAATACCGGTAATATTGATAATAAAACTTCGCCTACTTCGACCCCGGCAAAAAATACTTTAGCTTGTTCATTAACTCCTGTTATACAACGATTAGCCAAAACAATACTTTTGGGAGTTCCGGTTGTGCCACCGCTATGTAAAATTACTGCTACATCATCTTTATTTACTTTAGCATTAATATTGCCATAATAAGAGTTGCTTAATTTAATAAAATCTTTCCAAAATAAATAAAAACTACTTTTAGGAGGAGTTTCTGTTTTTCTTCCTAAAGTCACATTATACATTGTATTTAAAAGAATAGGCATTGAATCTGACGGACTACATATTATTACATTTTTAACCTTAGTTTCTTTAATAATATTTTTAATTTTAGCATAACATTGATTTAAGGCAATCAATAAAGTACTACTGGTTTTTTGCAAATACTCTTTTATTTCCTCTTCCGCAGATAATGGATGCACCATATTTGCAATAGCTCCTATTTTATTTATAGCAAAAAAAGATATTACTGCTTCAGGAGTATTAGGCATGCAAATGGTTATAACGTCTTTTTCTTTAGCTCCTAATGTTTTTAAACTTTTTGCACATTTATCGATATAATCCCAAAAGGTTTTATAAGTCATTTTGCGGCCAAAATAATTAAAAACATATTCATTACCATATTCTTTAGTGTCTTTCATCATATAATCATAAGCTGACAACTCAGAAATTTTGATATTTAATTCTTCTTCGGTATAGTAATGTTCCCATAAATATTGTTCATTAGTTTGTTTTTTTTGTTTCATATTAATCCTCTCTACTATGCTTATACTTTATATTATATAATTTAATGATTATTTTTACAATAAAAAGGATTTAATTTGCAATTTTTTTAGCTTATAACATGGTCATTGTTACATCTACTTATTCTTATTTGTATTATATAAATCCTCCCATAAAATCAAGTTTTGCAGAGATAAGAAAAAAGCACTGTTAAACAGTACTTTTATAACTCAATAATTTTTATCTTATTTCATCAACTAATTTTTCTTTTCACATAAATTTTTGTATATTGGAAATAAGCAAACCATTATTAATAAAGAAGGATATATATATCTATAATAAGTATTAGCGGGGCTTAAAATGCAGAATAAAATTGATATTATATTGGGAATCATAAAAATATAATATCTTTTTTTATTACATAAATTTATAAAAATTAACACACTACTCCATGTAATAATGGCAATATTCAATATTATTCCTACAGGACTACATTCTACTATAATCTCATAAGTATGTAAAAGATCTCTTTGTACTTTTAAATTATTATAATGGTAATTAAATCCTGCTTCTGGTAATTTAATATTCAGTTTATGATATACTTTCCAGCTTCCCTCAAAAGGATAAAAATAAGAAGATATATTATTAATGGTTGCATCAATATAAATAAGAGGATAATTAATTAGCCCTTTACTCCAAACGCCAAAATATTGAATTAAATCTTCTGTTTTATAGTCTTTATTAAATTTATTTTTGACAGGATCAGCTAAATTTTCATTATAATCACTAGCCAAATTATCATAATCTAGTATTTGAGCAATAATTTTTTTATCTCTCGCGCTAAAAGCCTGAGGTTTTAATTTAGCAAGTCGAGCGGTTTGCTGAAATGGAACCGAAAGGGTTTCCCGAATACTGGTTCCTGAAATTCCTAATTTTGGCAGTAAGATATTATTAAAAGATAAATTAGTTATCACTGTCATAAATAAGACTATTAAAATACCAAGCTTCTCTTTTTTAACGCATAAAAATGGTAAAGTAAGAATGATTATAAAAAAGCCATTATTTCGAAATAAACAAACTAACATACTAATCAAAAATAAAAATACAAAATCTTTTAATAATAATTTTTCTTTTTTCAATAATTGATAAATTTGTAAAGAAAACAATACTAGGAAAGCTGTATATAAAGTATCTTTAACTGCCGTTATACTATAAAAACCAAATAATGGTATGAATCCTAATATTAATAGAATAGCAAAAGCATATTGGGTTTTTATATTTTCTTTTATACTATAACTCAAACAATAACTATAGATTATAATACATATTAACATTTGAAGCATAGTGTATAAAAATAGGCCAAAATTAAAATTAAAATAAGTTATTCCGAATTTTACTAATCCTCCTAATAATAAAGTATGTATTATTGGATTAAAATTAGTAAGAGTACTATCACTTATAGGATTTATGGCATCTAAATAACGAGTATGAATACCTAGAACCTCTTTTATTTGATTAGCATTATCATAATTTATAATGCCCGGATAATAGCAAACTAAAAATATTCCATAACAAATACTTAAAAATAGAAAAGAATATAAAAAGGGATGCTTTTTATAATTAACTATAAGCTTATTTGGCGATTCTTTAAAATCGGTTTTTAAAAATTTTAATAAATAATAAATTATAGTTTTAATTAAATAATAAAATCCTATTACTTTTACTACGGAAACTAAGAAATTTTTAAAATTTCCCCATACTAAATTTCCTGTATTTATTAAATTATAACTATAACCTAAGACCAAAATAAGACTAATTAATAAAGCCAATATTTGCCACTTTTTAGCCAATTTAGCTATTTCTTCACTATAACTCTTTTTATAAAATACGCCAAAAAGCAGTAATAAAAGTAAAAATATTAACAAATTTAATAATTTATTATTAATATAAAGACTAATTAAAGGATATATTGCTAAACTAGACAAAAAACCTAATATTATATTTTTATAATTATTTTGAAGGAATTTCATTTTTATTACCTCTTTTAAAAATCAATATTTTTTGAATTAAATAATTACATACAAATAAAGTAAATTCTACTGGTATTTTGATAATTGTAGCGTTTATTTTAATTATTTTATATAAATTATTTACTACTAAAGCGGAAACTAACATTTGAATAACTACTAATAAATAATATTTTAAGAATGTATTTCTCTTACTTTCGGTACTTTTAAATACACGATTGCGATTTAATAAATAGTTTATAAAAGAAGAAATAATTCGAGCTAAAATAGTAGCTATAATAATCTTATTTAAAAGAAGATTATTAAATATATTAAATAATGTGATATCAATTAAAAAACTTATGCCCGCGACCAAAATATATTTAATAAACATATTATATTTTTCTAATACTTTTTTTACTCCTATATTCATATCAACAACCTCATTTATTATTTTTTGTTCTTAATAAATTCTACCTTTTGGCATTTTAGAACTAATATAGTTACCCGTTTACCGCATTTAGGACATTTAGAATGTTTGATACCTCGCTCCATCGGTAAAGGCAATTTTAAAATGGTTTTACACTTTGGACATTTTTTATAAATATGATCTTTATCTTTTATATTGTGGTACCAACGTAACCAAGGTTTTAAAATTTTATTTTTTAATTTTAAAAACCTTTGATTTTCGTTTTTTCTTTTATCTATTTTTTTCGAAAAACAACGATAAAACATAATAAAAATAATCCCAAATTCTCCAATATTTAAAATTATATTATTACAAAATATATTAATTAAAAATAATAAGACCCAAAGGAGAAAAAGGCCAGTGTATAAATCATCGATCCCATATCTCCCTATCATAAATTTTTGCAATTTTTTCATAAATTTCATCTATATTTTCTTTAATTTCCTTTTAATTATTCACTTCTTAAAGCTTCAACTGGATCCTTTTTAGAGGCAGCTCTTGCAGGAATTATGCCACCAATTAAAGTTAAAATAATACTTAGAATTATTAATATTAAAGCTCTATTTATAGCTAAAGATGCTGACAAAGGAATATTACCAGTAAAATGATGTAATATAGCATTTATAATTGGAATTAACGAATAAGAAATTCCTATTCCAAGTAATCCTGAAAGTAAACCAATTATAAAAGTTTCCGCATTAAATATTGATGATACATTTCTTTTAGAAGCCCCAATAGCCCTTAAAATACCAATTTCTTTAGTTCTTTCATAAACTGAAATATAAGTTATTACTCCAATCATAATGCTAGAAACTACTAAAGAAATAGAGACAAAGGCAATTAAAACATAACTTACAGCATTAACAATAGTTTTTACTGAATCCATAAGGATTCCGGTTGCATCAGTATAATTAATCTTTTTTTCTTCTTCTACTTTATCATTATAATTATCTAGAAATTTTAGAAAATCTTCCTTTCCGTCAAAATCATTAAAGTAAAAAGCAATTCTAGTTGGTTCATCTATATTTTGATAACCAAGCAAAGCTAAATTTGATTCTTGACTTTTTTCTGTCGTATTCATCATAGCCGAAATTATTCTAGTTAATTCTTCTTGTGTATATTTTAATTTAAATGCAGAAGCCATTTTTTCTTCATCTACATGAAAAGAATTAGCTAAAGAATTAGTAAAATTAGTAGTTAACTCTCCTACTTTGGTTAAAATATTTTTTTTCATTAATGCTTCCGTCATAGCTGAACCCATCTTACTGGCCGTAGCATTTATAACAGCACTACTTAAATAAGAATTAATTACTGTATCTTTAACCTCAGTAACAACTACAGCTTGCGGATTAATCGCATCAACAGTATAATCAGGATCAATTACTTTTATATATTCATTATAGCCAGCTATATATGCTTGTAATACCGCTTGTAATAAACTACTATAAGTTGTTTTAAATGTTTCTGAGGGAATGACATATTGTGCTCCCATTGCAGTTAATTTTTCTTGAACATTATCTTTAGCTAAATAATTATTGACAATTACTTCAATATCATTAAGAGCAAAACCCCCATCAATATTGGTAAAGATTTCTTGAACAAATATATTTAGATTTTCCAAAAATAAATTTGTCGCTGGAGTTATATCAGTAGTAATAGAATTGGTAATTTCATTCATATAGCCAGAAGTTTGTTGCTGTATCGTATTTTGGTCAATATTTATATTAAAGGCACTTTGTAATTTATTTTCATCTATTTCTAATAGATCACTAAACTCTAAATCAAAATTATTGTTTTTATCAGTAAACTTTTTCCCTGAAAAAATATCTATTTCCGGATTAGCAATTTGATTTTTGACAATATCTTGTTTTTGCGCATAATTAATTATATATTTGGTTAAATCGGAAGTATAATTTACTCCTGGACTTAAAGCCATAGTATTCATGCTATTTTCTTTTGGCGCTACAATACCTACTATTTTTAATTTTAAGGCTTTATCATATAAATTTTTAATGGAATTTTCATTTTGACTCATATCTTCATAAATTTTATATTTAGAATTATATTTATAAGTATCAGAAGGCATAATTACTCTTAAATCAATATTTAATAAATCTTCATAAGTAAATGTCATAGGTTCATTATTTATTTCATTAGCTTTGCCACTTAAAATATCAGTAACCATCTTTTGTAATTCGTTATAATCACGTAATCCTAAAGAATAAACCAATAAATCAGATATTTTATTTTTATCAGATAAAACGATTATTACTTCATCATAATTTTTCGGATATCTGCCCGTTAATACTTCATATTGCTCGGCAATATCCTTAGTATTATCCACCATTTCAGAATAAACAGATGACATGGAAAACATAGAAGATGAGGTTAAGATACTATTAGATCCTACTATGGAAGTCAATAAATTACTAGGATTTAATTTTACAATATTCTGAGTAACATCTTTGGTATAAATATTGGGAGATACATTATAAGAATATTTAATATTAGAAATATCTTTCTTAATTTTATTATAATTATCTTCTAAATATGATTTAAAACTTTTTAAATCATTTGTACTAACACTATTAAGCATTGAAGAAATATTTTGTTGCTCTTTTATAATTTTAGAATCTTTAGAATCTTCTTTAGATTGTAAAGATAAAAGAGCACTCGTTATATCGCCTGTCTCTTGCATTATAGTCAAAGGATAAGAAGTCATTGTCTCTTCTTGAATAGTATCAACATAATTTTGAAAGCCATTTGAAACAGACATGATTAAAGCAATTCCAATTATTCCAATAGATCCGGCTAGAGCTACTAAAATAGTACGAGCTTTTTTAGTCATTAGGTTATTAAATGATAAGCTTAAAGCTGTCAAAAACTTCATTTTGGTTTTACTTTGCTTATTATTTAGTTGGGCCTTATCGTTAATTTTTTTTCTATCATAAGGATTAGAATCTGAAATAATTTTTCCATCTTTTAAATTAATAATTCTAGTAGAATATTCTTTAGCTAATTCAGGATTATGAGTAACCATAATTACTAGTTTATCTTTGGAAATATTTTTTAAGATTTTCATTATTTGAATACTGGTCTCACTATCAAGAGCTCCCGTTGGTTCATCAGCTAATATAATCTCAGGATTATTAACTAAAGCTCTAGCTATTGCTACCCGTTGCATTTGACCACCTGATAATTGATTCGGCCTTTTATTGATATGATTTTCTAATCCTACCGCTTTTAAGGCTTCTTTAGCTCTTTCAGTGGCTTCTTTCTTAGAAATACCAGATAATGTCAAAGCTAATTTTACGTTAGCTAAAACTGTTTGATGACCAATCAAATTATAACTTTGAAAAACAAAACCAATACGGTGATTACGATAACTATCCCAATCCGCATCTTTATATTTTTTGGTGCTTATATCATTTATTATTAAATCACCAGTATCATAATGGTCTAGTCCGCCAATAATATTTAAAAAGGTTGTTTTTCCTGAACCGGATGGACCAAGTATACTAGCAAATTCACATTTTCGAAAATTAACACTTACACCATCTAAAGCTTTTTGTTTAAATCCTTCGGTGTTATATTCTTTTTTGATATTTTTTATTTCTAACATGTTTGCCTCCTTATGTAGTAAAAACTTATAAACATTAAAAAAATAATATCTATAAAATTATATCATATTTTAATAGATATTAAAACTTGAATCTTATAAAGTTTGTACTGATTCATTTATACTACTTTAAATTCTATTCCAACCAATTTTGAATTATCCACTTGTTCAGGGCCATATATTTCCTTTAGAAGATTAATAAACTCTTCTTTATTGTAATCAAGAGCGCTATTTAATACTATTTTTTTATTTTTCCATAAATCGGAAACATTGGTAAATATATATTTATTTGTGACTATTACCTCTAATTGCTCATCACCATCTAGTACAGAAAAATGAATTTTATCCCCTTTTTGGATTTTAGCTGATTTTTCATTTAACAATCTTATTTCAACACTTTTTCGGCCAGAAATCATAGCCTCATAAACATTTTTATAAATTTTATAATTAAATATATTTTCCATAATTTCACCTATTTTCAAGATCTTTTAAACTTAAAAATTCACAATATCTATCAGTCCAACTTTTATCAGAAGTTACATGCTCATATTTTTGATCTGTCTTAAAAACTTGAATATCGTTCTCACAAATATCTTCCATTAATTTTAAATAATTTTCCCTATCTTTATCAAAATAGAAAGAAGCTAAAAAATATAATGTGTCGTGGGCATTAGTTTCAAAAACTAATTTCCTTAATTCCTTTGCAGTAGGTTGCTTATGATGGCTCCAATCTGAACCTTGGCCATAAATAAAACAAATATTAGTAATGCTTTTATTTTTTAAATAATTTTTTCGAATATAATTTAGTAATTTTTCATCTTTATTAGAGCCTGAATCAGCAATTAAATCAATTATTTTCTTCATTTAAAGCCTCCTATTAAATAATATATACCTATATTTTAACATGAATTAAACCACAATAAAACTCGAATTTTATAGCTTTAAAGTGTTGCTATATCATCCGAGTCCTTTTTTAATTTTAAAGTTGGCATAGAAGCCAATCTGTCTATATCTAACAAAGCATTATCTTGATTAGACATTTCTCTTAGAGGAATATCAATTTGCAATTGTTTTATAATTCCGGCAATGGCTTTTAAATAATTATATTTTTCAATCACTTCTTGAATTTGGTCAACATTCTTTTTTCCTAGCTCAGCTAATTTTAACAGTCTAATATCAAGTGATTTTAAATATTCTCTCGCAATACTTCCATAACTTAAAAATTCATTACCATAATTTGTAGTAGTTCTCCTAGCTTTAATATTACTGCTTATTAAAAAATCAACTTGACTAGGAGAAAAAGGATCATATTCAAATTCATCAGAATATAAATCTTGCAAGCCCACAACTGATAAAGAAACTGAATTAATTCCATTAACATGAGAATCTACATCATTCATCTTGGTTAAAGTTTCTTCAGAATAATTCCTAATACCAAGATTTTTTAAATCCATCATCGTTAGTATCCCATAACGACAAATAGAAGTAGCATCACTATAACTAGCATTGTGATGATACTCAGCGTTAGAGACAATGTAAGATCCCATTTTAATATCATTCAACATATCTTTTATATATTCTAAAATATGTCTTTGTTCGACTAAAATAGTATTCATAATTTTTCTTCTCAATTCTATTCTGCTTTAATTTTGTGTAAAAATTTACATATAAAAAAAGCGTAATATATATTATCACGTATTTTTAAAAAATTCAATAAAAAAGAATGAATAGTGTTATAGTTTTATGATAATGTCAGTATAGATAATTTTTTGAAAATGTCAGTAAGAAAAAATATAATATCTTTCTT
>CANRDE010000005.1 GCA_947629325.1 uncultured Bacilli bacterium | reverse complement strand
AATACTAAACAAATAAAGTCTATGCTTGAAAATCAAACATAGACTCTATTTAAAAATTTCTCATGCGTTTATCCTGCTAAAAGTGAATTTTTAATTGACAAAGGATAACTTTTTACATATAATTTTAAATGGTACATTTTATTTATGAAATTTATTAAGCCCTGGGAAAGTTTAATAGGTGACATAATGAAAGGGAAAAAATATGAAAACATTTATGCAAAAAAAAGAAACAGTTGAAAGAAATTGGTTTGTAATTGATGCTGCAAATAAACCTTTAGGTAGAGTAGCTACTAAAGCAGCTCATGTACTACGTGGTAAACATAAACCAACTTACACTCCATATGTTGATTGTGGTGATTATGTTATTATTATTAATGCTAACAAAGTAGCCTTAACAGGTAATAAATTAAAAGATAAAAAATATTATAATCACTCAGGCTATCCTGGAGGACTTAGAGAAAGAAATGCTGAAGTAATGATTGAAAAATATCCTGAAGAAATGCTTGAGAGAGCAGTTAAAGGTATGCTTCCTCATAATAGCTTAGGCAGAGCAATGGGCAAAAAATTATTTGTATATGCAGATAGTAATCATAAACATGAAGCCCAAAAGCCTTCAGTATTAGAGATTGATTAGGAGGAAACATGGCAAGTAAACAAATTTGGACTGCTACAGGTCGAAGAAAACAAGCAGTTGCACAAGTAAAATTAGTAGGTGGAACTGGAAAAATTACTGTTAATGGCGTTGATATTGATGAATATATGCCATTCGCTACATTAGTAATGGATATAAAACAACCATTAGTAGCTACTGATAACGAGAATAGATTTGATATTGAAGTAAAAGTTAATGGTGGCGGATTTAATGGTCAAGCTGGAGCAATAAGATTGGCTATTACTAGAGCATTATTAAAATTTGATGCTAATACAGATCAAACAAGAGAAGATAGCTATAGACATATCTTAAAGAACCATGGATTAATTACAAGAGACCCAAGAGTTAAAGAACGTAAGAAATATGGTTTAAGAAAAGCTCGTCGTGCGCCACAATTTAGTAAACGTTAATATATTTCAAGTGTTTCAAAAGTCCAAGTTAATTGGACTTTTTTGCTTATTAATTAGCTTAATTTAATTAAAAGGAGGAGCGCTTATATGGAAAAAGTATATTCTTTTAAGCCCTTTTATGATGAGAATAGTGAAATTTTAATTTTAGGTACAATGCCCTCAGTTAAATCGCGGAACTTAGGATTTTATTATATGCATCCTCAAAACCGTTTTTGGAAGATATTAGAAACAATATATGAAGAAAAGATAGGAGAAAACATCGAAGATAAAAAAAGATTTCTAACTAAGCATCATATTGCTTTATGGGATGTTGTTTTTTCTTGTACAATTAATTTGTCTCAAGATAGTTCAATCAAAAATGTAAAAGTAAATAATGTCAATAAATTACTCCCAAAAACAAAAATCCAATCTATTTTTACGACTGGAAAAAAAGCTTATGATTTATATAATAAATATTTATTTCCAAAGACAAAAAGAGAAGCAATTTTGCTTTATTCTCCTTCTCCTGCTAATTGTGCAATTTCTTTTGAAAAAATGGTAGAAAATTATAAAAGCATTAAAAGTTAATAAAAAGATAATTACATATTCTTAAGAAAGTTAAATAAAATATAATATGAAAAAATATTTTTATGTTTTATTTACTTTTTTTATGGCAACTTTAATATTATACGCTTTAAAGGTTGAAGCTATTATGCCTTTAACAGGTAAAGTCATCATAATTGATCCCGGTCATGGCAGATAATCTTATGCACGGGCCAAATTAAACTGTAAAATTCCAAAATATTTTAATAGGACGATTATTATTTTCGTCTTTTTTTCCTATTGTTATTTTAGATATTAACTCTTCGACAGTAAATCTATCTAGTTTTTCTAGGTGTTTAATACCTTGCCTAGTAAATTTTTCTAATATGCTTCTTTCATTTTCAGCCATACTTGTTTTTTCCTTTAATTTGTGTATTTCTTTATCAATTTCGCTAGTTCTAATATTAAAGTTATTAATATCATTTTGATATTTGTTCTTGAGCATTACAAATTCAGTAGTAGATATAATACCATCAGATTTATCATCATATAACATAGCGAAACGATCATTTATTTTGTTTATTTTTTTCTTAATGTCTTCTTTTGCTTTTTGTAGTACAATTAAATCTTTCTCATAATTTTTTTTAGTTTTTTTAGAGTAGTAATTTTTTTCTAAACTTTTTTGATTAACATATTTATCTATCATAGTATTAATTTCATTTAAGACAAGTTCTTCTAATACTTCGAATCTAATATAACTAGTGTTATCACAATTCATACTGGCAGTTTTTCTGTGATTTCTACAATGTAAGTAAGGTTTCATAAATGGCTTTTTTCTTGGACCAGATTTACATAAATTTTTTTGAAAAGACTTACCACAAACAGCACAGTATACTTTTTTACTGAATATATGTACTTCGCCATTCTTTCCCGGACGAGATCTATTTGTTGTTGTAGTTAAAATATCAATTTGTTCCATAATTTTAGAATATAATTCACTATTAAGAATTAAAGTTTTTTCTCTTAAAGTATCATACTTTAAAGAAATATCTTTTAAATCATTATCTATAATACTATTTTCAAGATAATTAATAGCATTATTTAATATAAGTAGCTTATCTTCTGATATTTCATAATCTTTTAAATTATTTTGAATAGTTTTTATAAGCTCTTTTGCGTTTTGTCTAGCATTACTTAAATCAATTTTAGCTTTTCTGTCAGCGAATTTTTTACGGACAACTTTTGATATTTCCGAATCAACAATTCTTTCGTGAGCACAGGCAATTATGGATTGTTCGTTTTTAGGTATTTTTTTATATCCTTTAATATTAAAAGCAATTCTTTCCGTTCTATGTTGAATTAATAAACCGTCGTAAGTTTCATCAAGTAATATTTTTCTAATTGTATCGATATTCCAAAATTCAGCACCATTAGGGCACTTTGGACATACAAATTTTAATCCTTGTAATTTTTTATGTTTGCTAGGAGTAGGTATTTTTCTTTCATTAAGAGACTCGCAAATTTTATAGTATCCTCTTCCATTAGCATATTGAGAATATATTTCTCGTACAACTTTTGCAGCTTCTTCATCAATTACTAAATGATACATATCGTTTGGATCTTCAATATAACCATAAGGAGCAAATGATCCAGTCCATTGCCCAGCGTCATTTTTAGCTCTTAATGTTTTTTTTGTATTAATTGACTGTTCTTCGATTTTCCATTCATCTACCATAGCAGTTATTTGACTAGATTTCTTATTTCCTTTATTGTAAGTATCAATATTATCAACTATACTTAAAAATCTGATATTCCATTCAATAAATTTTTTATGCAAGTATTTTTCTACAAATTCAATACTTCTAGCAAATCTAGCTTGTGTTTTACAAACATAAATATCAGTATTTCCAAGTTCACAGAATAATAAAGTTTTATTCCATTCTTCACGAGTTCCGTCGCTACCGCTTATATCTTCTTCATAAAAAATTCCAATTACTTCGATTCCTTTATCATTACAATAAGTAAGTAGCATAAGTAATTGATTTAAAATACTTTTACTTACATTTCCTTTTTCTCTGTCTAAATCTTCTTGTGATAATCTGACATAAATAATACCACGTTTTCCTGGTGTATGGTATGATCTTATAAGTCCATTTTTTCTAAAACAATATGGATTATTAGGTTTAGAGACTTTTAATAATGTTCTTAAATATTCTGTCATATATTCTAAATTGTCTTCACATAATAATTTTTTAATTGTTTTAAATTCTATTGTTTCTAGGTATTCATCACTAGATACATTATTAATATTATAATCATTTAAAAATTCAGTATTACTAAAACTACTACTTACTACTTTTTCATGATTTCTAAGCATATTTATTCCTTTCATATCCTGAAGGCATTATATTTTAAGAACGATTACCGTTTTTCAAATCATTTTCAAGGTTTAAAATTATAGCAGCTAATTTTTTGTTAAATAATTCTATAAAATCTTTTTTGTTTAAAGTATTTGTTATAATTTTATTTTCAACAATATAATTAACTTCTTTTTCCATTAAAGAATCACCTTTAATTTTTTAATCTAATTAACATTATGAATTAAAGTAAATATTATTCATAAAAAAGGATTTAATCAATAAGTATTTTAAACTTAATAAATGCTTAAAAAAATACAAAAGATAATTTTTATGGTATAATTGATATAAAGTAAGTTGTAAGGAGACTGAAATAAATAATAATGTTAATGATAAATTAAATGAAAGGATATATGATTTAATACAATTCCTTATATTGATTTTTTGGATGAAGAAACAATAGATATGATCAAAAGGTTATAGGTATGATGAATTTACAGGTTAGCCAATTAAAGAATGGGTTGGAGGTAAATATGTAATTATTGTGTATGATTCAACAATAGATTGTGGAGATGATCTATATATTTTGAAAACGGATGACCTTAACTTACCAGTATATTGGTTAATGACAATGAAAAGAAATAATCGATAAAATATGTAGTATTGAAGGTAAGGATTCAATTAATAAATATTGGAATCGCTTATTAGATAGTGCTATGTTATTTGAAGATTAATTTCAGACTACCATTGTTATAACTTTTAAAAAAATAACTAAAATTATAAAGATATGCTAGTATGTTAGATAGTATTCTAATGTTAATAACGAATACTTAATTAAAAATTATTAAGTAGAGTTTTAAAATAAAAGTAATTTATAGATATAAAGAATACTATTGCACTCAATTTCAGCAAAAGGTGTTAATGAAGAACTAAATTTAAAATATATATATACAGATTCATTTAAAGTAAATAATTACATAGCAAAAAAATTTAGGGGATTACGGAAGAATGAAACCAGCTTTTGGATACATTTTTGAAACTAAAAAATATAAAATAGAATATATACTGGTGATCCTACTATTTGTAAGAATGTTCTTTATATGGCAAGTGTATGTTAATATTTATCTGAAAAGTATCCTAATTGTAAGTTTGTTGTCAGTCATTTAGAAGATGAAACAAGACAAGAACTAAACAAATTAAAAATTGAAAATGTAATTATTCTAGAGGATAGTTTAGAAATTACAATTTAGTAATAATAGGAGGTACAAATGAAAAATGAAAAAATAGCCGAAAAAATGTTAATGTGTTTAGAAAAAGGCAAATTTGGAAAGTTTGATAGATTATTTTTAAGAAATAGAAATAACGAAGAATTATGGGATATTTTACTTCAAAATCCTATTATCACAGATGACTACTTAAAATGGCAACCACCAGAAAATATGGATAAATTAAGTATTACGATTCAAAAAAAAATAATTAATGTTAGACCTAATTTAATAAGACAGGCTTCTGATGAGTTAAGAAATGATAGAATTTATATGGAGGAATTACAACGAAAAATAGATTCAAAAGAAGTAAAAGATGAATATCAAACTTCTGTATATAAATATTTAGGATCAAAATTATCGCAAGATAAGGAATTCCTTTTAAGTTTAAGAAAAAAAGATCCATTGGCATTTCTTGGATTTATGAAAAAAGTGCAGTATGATGATGAAACAGTAAAAAGTTTTTTTGACGAAAATCCCGAATATGTTAGAGATTTACCAGATAATTTAAAATATAATTATGATTATGTTGCAAGTTTAATTTTAAGATTACAATCAGAAAATATTACTTTATATTGCGGAGATATGAGATATGATTATTTACAAAATCCGAAAGTAAAAGAAGCAATAATTAAAGTTGCGGGTGAAGCAATATATAAAAAGACTTTATTATGTTCGTTAGCAGAATATCCAGAACAATTAAAAAATATATCGCCAGAAGAATTAAAAGAATTGATTATTTTAGATCCGAGCATATTTATAAATAGTATAAGTACCTCTGATACTTTACAATCTATATTATCTACAGGACAACATAGAAAAAACATAAATTTGATACAAAAGATAAATAGCACTTCAAAAATACTTTTTAAACAAATTGATACACCGCAAAAATTAAGTAATGTTCTATTTGAATTATCAAAATCAGTTAGCGAAGGTCTTACTTATGAAAATATTTTTAATCAAGTAAATTCTAATTGGCAACAAATTTTACCTTGGATAAGACAAGTAGATGAATGTCACGAAATGGATGACGGTAAAATAGAACATATTGCTGATTTTAGAGGATTTTATAATCTCTATAACCTTTTATCAGCTATTGAATGTAATAAACTAGATCAAGCTTTTAAAGTATTTATTAATTCTGAATTAAGAGCTTCTGAATATGGATCAGGTATAAAAAATATAAATATTACTGATGATAATTTATCTTTTTTACAACTTTCTTGTACTTGTAGTTTTTTTAGTAGTGATACTAGGACTATGGAAATGTATAGTAAATTATTTTTAAAAATAAGTAAATGGAATAATGATCCTTACGAATCACTTGGATTTATTGATAAAATTGATAAAGACATAAATTTAAAAAATTTATTACTGGATACTAATATTGAAGCATTAGATCAAGATTTATTAATCAATATATTTAGTTATGTTAAATCAAATATGAATAATATTAGCCGAATTACTAATTTAGAAGAATTAAGAGATTATTCTAAATTTGTAGAAACAGGATTAAATAATTTTGAAGCCAATAATCTTAAAGAGTTAAAACATAAAATATTATTAAAATATTTTCAAATTGATTTAAGTATGGCCGAGCAATTTATACATTCTTATTTAAGTTCAGATAATAAATCATCTTTATATCAGAGTATGCCAGAAGTAAAATATTTAAAAGATTTTTTAGAAAAAATTATTAATGCTAGTGATATGAAAACTATTGAAGATATAGATAAATCTTTAAGTAATCAAAATGCAAGAGCTACTTTAAAAGACGTGTATAAAATAATTGGAAATATTAAAAAAAGTTATGGAAAAGAAATAAATTCATCACTACTACAAGTAAATAATTCATCTGGAATAATAGATGCAACAAATATGGATTTTAATTTATTGGTACATGTAATAGGTGCTTATGGATCAGTTCCTACTGGGGATATATATGATTCTTGGAATACCAAAGAAAAAACTTCAACCCAAGAAATTTGTACTAGTTTTATTTCATCAAATAATATGGGAATAGCACCTACCAATGAACATTCAGTAGTTTTAGGGTTTAATAATTTACCTGATGATTTTTTAGAAATAATGAGTTGCAATGATTTATATTCAAGAGGATTTGAAGCAGCAAGAGAAAGCAGATTTTTAACCCCAGACGAGTTAAAAAATAATACTAGACATGGACATAATGAAATAGTCATAAGAAGGAGAAAAGGAGAATATACCGAAGAAAAAATAGAGCCGTCATATATCATTTGTTTTGATAAGGTTAATGAAGAAAGTAAAATAGCAGCTCAAAAGTTCGGTGTTCCTATCATCTTTATAGATCGTGAAAAAGTTGCTGAAAGACATTATAACGAAATAATAAGTTTAAAAGAACAATTTAAAACAACGCTAGATCCCCATTTAATCTCAAAAATTATTTGCGAACAAGAAAATAATAAAGCTGGTTTAAGATTAGTAAGGCCTGATCTTGTAGAAAAATATTTTAGTACCGAATTTAGACAAAAAAATATCGAAGAGTTATATTCTACTATTTGTTCAGGACTAAATACGAATAATCCAAATGCAATTAATGCAATGAATGAATTTGTTAAAGTTGTAGAAAGTGAAGCTCAAAAATTTGCAATTACAAAAGAAACACCGCATAGAAAAAATGTTTTTGATATAAATTATGAAGAATTTTTACAAGTTTTTAAATCAAATCCAGCTTATAAACAAGATTTTGAATTACCAAAAGAATTGACACCAGAAGAATTATATCAAAAGTTTATTGAATGTAGAGATAGATTAGCGGAAAGTGAAAGAATGGAATTGCAATATATTAATAGTCAGAAAATGGGTTTAGAAGAAGTATCTAGTTCAAAAAAGGTAGGTGGTTAAAATGATAGAAAATGAATTAATAGAAACTTTTAAACAATTAGATGATAATGAGAAAAGAAATCAAATTAGTGTAGAATTAGAAAAACTAGGTCTGCTATTACAAAGTATTCACGAAAAATATCAAATACCAAGAATGTCAAATGCAATAAATTCTTATAATAAAGCAACAGATATTAATATGACGGATAGTGAGTATTTTAATTTGATTTACCAAGATATAATCTTTATAAGAAAAGATATATTAACATTAGTAAATTCTTTAATGGGTGATTCATCTAATAAATCAGAATTATAGAGGTTATTTATGAATATGTTTTAAAAGCAATTAAAACGAAAAGATCTTGAAAATAAATATTATGGTTATCACATTAAGAAAAATATTGATACAAAGATGAAACTATAAAATACTTGGAAGAAATAACAAATTATTTAAACAAATACACATATAAATCAAATGATGATTTTATAGTTGATTTACATAAAAATTTTGATATTGGTTCAAGAAAAAAGTTTGTATATGATGAAATAATTGATATTTTAAATGGAAAACAGAAAGTGGAAGAACCTAAATATTTTATTTTAGGATCATTGGAAGAATTTATGTGTCAAAGTTTTATATATCCCCGTATGGGTGGAAAAGAATTTGTAGATTGTAGGACTAAAAATGATAATTATTTAATGAATGGTTATATTTGTTTAGAAGGAAAAAATCGCTAGTATTATGGAATCTTTATCAAAATTAAATAATGCCCCAGCTTGTCAAATTAATTTTGGTGTTAAAAATGAAAAAGAATGTAAAAGAAATATTTTAGCAAAAATTTATAAGGACGCAGAAGAACAAGCCCAAGCTATTGCAATAGCTTCTGGGAAAACTTTAAAACAATGTATAAAAGTTGATTTTAAACCCTTTACTACTGAATATGTTTCCCCAACAACTTTTGATTCTGATTTAATGTATGCTGAAAAAGCTGTGTTTGGAGCAGCCAAGGCAATAACTAATACTTTTACACCAGAAGACATAGAGTTATCAGAAACACTATATTGTTTATGGATCGCGGAGTAATATATAAAAATTAAGTTATTATACAAAATAAAAGAACAGCCCATAATTATAAGGTTGTTTTTTTGATATTACGTACTTTCTTTTATCTTTGTTAATTTTATTATATCCGTGCATAAAGGTATCTAGCACATGGTTCTAAGGATCCGGGAACTAGTTATGGAAAAATTTATGAGAAAGATATTAATTTAAATATTAGCCAATACTTAGAAAATGAGTTAGGAAGCTTAGGCGCTACCGTTATCCTAACCAGAGAAGGTGATTATGATTTATCAAAGCCAAACGCTAATTATCGTAAAAAAAGTGATTTTGATAACAGAATTAAAATTATAAATGAAAATAATGCTGATTTATATATAAGTATTCATCTAAATTATTTAAGTGATGCTAGTTATTTTGGCCCTCAAGTTTTTTATAATAAGGACAATCAAGAATTAGCCCAAATTATGCAGGATATTATGAATAAAGAATTAAAAGGAAAAAGAGAAATAAAAAAAATACCTAATAGTACATATATGTATAGTAAATTAAATGTCCCTGGTATTTTAATCGAATGTGGTTTTTTATCTAATGGCAAAGAACGCGGTTTATTAAATACAAAAGAATATCAACAAAAAGTGGCAAAGGCTATTTCTCTAGGAGTAATGGCATATTTTTAAGACTAATTTTTCTTATTTTTTCAAGCAAAGGTTCAATATCTTTTTGGTTATGAATTATTTCATAAGCTAAGTTATTAAGATTTATACATATCTGTAAAGAATACTCATAAATTTCGGGCATAGAATAATTATATTTTTCTTTTCCCCTATTCCATTCATTTTTGTCTTCATTCAAAATCCTTTGGTCAAATTTTTTAATATAAAAAGTATTTTGACTAAATTTAAAAGCATTTTTTTTAGAAAATAAGTCAATTATTTGATAAAATTTAGATTTTAATCCCCATTTATCATAAATAAAATATCGATGGATATAATAACCAAAAGAATGAGATCTCTTAAAAATTAGACCAATATTTTTTTCTTGATAAGTATGAAAAAAACTATAGTTAATCAGATTTAATAAATTCTTATCAAACTTCACTTTGGGAATTAAAGTTCGATATAATTTACCATTCCACTTTTCGGAATTTAATTCTTGATAATATTCATAATCAAGCATATATTCTAATTTAGTGTGAGGAATTTTCAAATTACTAACTTGATAATTTATTAAAGGGTGCATCAATGTATCTAATGTGTAATGGTTTAAAAAGCCATAAAACATCGTAGTAAGTTTCGAATCGTTTTCTAAATTATTATTTTGAATAAATAAAATAATATTTTTAAAAAACAAATCTATATTATGTTTATGGGCATAAATTCCAAATTTACGATAATGAATCCATCTAAATAAGTAATAATAAATATTATCAAATCCTTGATTAAACATATTATAATAATTAATGTTTTCTTTTATTTCTTTTTGCACATCCCCATTTAAATTGTTTAAAACTGTTTGGCCAAATTCATAATGAGTATATAATGTTGGCATAATAATCACCTATACCATTATAACAAATTTCACCAAAACATCACCAAAATATTATAAAAAGTACAATAAAAATAGATATATTTATATTGTTTCTTATGATATAATTTGTATAGGTGAATAATATGGGGTCTAAAACATTTAAGACATTAAAAGAACAAATTGAATTATTAAGAGATAAAGGACTAATTATTGATGATGTAGATTATGTTGAAGAAGTTCTACTGCGGGAAAATTATTTTTTCCTAATGGGTTATCGTCATTTGTTCCTAAAAAATGATGGAAGTAGGAAATTTATTCCTGGAACTAATTTTCGAGAATTACATGCAATGTTTAATTTTGATCGTCAGCTTAGAAATATTTTATTTAAAAATATTTTAATTGTGGAAAATAACTTAAAAAGTATTTTAGCGTATGTAATGAGTAAAAATCATGGATTTAAAGAGCAAAATTACTTAAATGCTGATAATTTTGTAAAAGATTATTCGAAATCAAGACAAATTAATGATTTATTACGCAAGATGAAACGCCAAATTAATGTTAATGGTAAACAACATGCGGCGACAAGCCATTATATAACTAATTACGGCTATATTCCTTTATGGGTAGTTGTTAAAGTATTATCATTTGGCATTGTAGGAGAGTTATATTCCATTTTACAAAAAGAAGATCAAGAAGAAATTGCTGATATATACGGAGTATCGATTAGTAATTTAGTTGATTATCTACCCATACTAGCAAATTATCGGAATTTATGTGCTCATGAAGATATGTGTTATAATAACAGAACTCATAAAAAGATTGCCCATACTAAATATCATGATATATTAAATATCGAAAGAGATGATGATGGAAATTATATTTATGGTGAAAATGATTTATTTGCAATTGTAATTATAATGAAGCAAATTTTAAAGAAGGATGATTTTACTTTAATGATGAATGAAATAAGTTATGAGTTAGATATTTTAGATGGCAAGATTGATACTATTGAAATAAATTCTATATTAGATGCTATGGGATTTCCATTAAATTATAAAGAGATTGTGAGGATGAATTAAAATGAAACAAAATTCGAATAAAAAAACTAGAATAGTAGTATATACAATATTTATTTTATTTTTAGGAGTATTTTTAGCTTATGGAATAATGTACAAATTTCCCGCTATATTTCAAGAAACAGTTACTAAAATAGAAAAAGATGTTACTGTAACTGATAAAGGAATTGCCGATGCGGTAGAAAAGGTTTATAATTCGGTAATAATAGTTTCAAATTATAGGGGTGACACTTTATATGCATCAGGAAGTGGCTTTATATATAAAGAAGACGATAAAAAATTTTATGTTATTACTAATCATCATGTTATTGCTGATGGTGATAATTTTAAAGTAACTTATACGGATGGAACAGTAGAAGAGGCTACTTTATTAGGTGGAGATGAATATGCTGATATAGCAGTTCTTGAAGTTAATAAAAAAGAAAACATTAATCCAGTAGAAATTGGAACTACAGAATCTTTACGAGTAGGGGATACAACTTTTACAGTGGGAGCTCCTCTTGATTATGCCTATTCATGGACAGTTACTAGAGGAATTATTTCGGGAAAAGAAAGATTAGTGGAAGTATCTTTGAGTAATGGTAATGATACAGATTATATAATGAATGTTTTGCAAACAGATGCTGCTGTAAATAGTGGCAATTCTGGTGGCCCTTTATGTGATTCAAATGGCGAAGTAATTGGCGTAATTTCTGCTAAAATAAGTACAACTGGTGTCGAGGGAATGGGATTTGCAATTCCGATTGAAACAGCTATTGAAAAAGCGGAGCAAATTATTAACGGGAAATCTAGTAAATATCCTTATTTAGGTATATCAATGTTAAATGTTACAAATGTTTTAAGTTTCCCTGAATATTCTCGTTATTTAAGACAATATAATATTACAACCGGGGTTTGGGTTAGTGATGTTGAAAGTAATAGTGCAGCAGATAAAGCAGGAATAAAACCTAATGATATAATTATTAAAATAAATGATAAAGAAATTAGTAATGTTGCTTATTTAAGATATGAGTTGTATAAATACTCAGTTGGTGATAAAATAAATGTAACATTCTTAAGGGATGGTAAAGAGAAGACGGTGTCAGTTAAATTAGTATCTTCATTACCAACTAGTTAGGAGGATTTGGATGGAAGAAGTTAAGGTTACAAAAAGAATATTAGCTTATTTGATAGATGTATTATTATTATTCTTTTTAATAGGACTCATTAGTGGCATTAAATTTATAAATCCTTGGTATGATAAGTATGTATCAACGTATAATAAATATAGCGAAGTATTAACTAACTATTATAATAGAGAAATTAATGAACAAGAAATGATTGAGCAAAATAAAAATAATTTTTACTATCTTAATAAATATAGTGTTCCTTATAATATAGTTACTATTATAGTACTATTTGGTTATTTTGTTATATTTCAAAAATTTAACAATGGCCAAACATTGGGTAAAAAAATTATGAAAATAAAAGTTACGACAGTTGATAATACAGAAGTGTCTTTAGGGAAATATAGTTTAAGAATATTACCAATTTATTTTGCTTATGTAGGTAGTGTATTGCCAATTTTAATAAATACTATATTAATATATTGTATTTCTCCTAATTATTATATGGTTGCAAATTCTATAGTTACTTATATATTTATTTTTGTAGGAATTGTAACCTTAGTAACCTTAATGGTTCGTAAAGATAAAAGAGGATTACATGATTTGTTAGCAAATACTAAAATAGTAAAAGAATAAAATCAAGCTTGATACTTGATTTTTTTTAATACAAGTTTGTAATATTAGTAATATTTTGATAAAATAATTTTATGGTGATTTTATGAAAAAGTTTTATAAAATTTTAGAAGATAAAATATTAAATGCTTTAGATGTGTTAGAGTACAAAACCAGTGAGGTTGTTGTAAATGAATCGAATAAACCAGATTTGGGGGACTATCAATATAATGGGGCAATGTCTTTAGCTAAAATATATCATAAAAGTCCCATTATCATAGCCAATGAGATTGCAGATATTTTAAAAAAAGATGTTTATTTTGAAGATGTTAATGTAGCAGGACCAGGATTTATTAATTTACGCATTAGTGAAAATGCTTTAATTGAATTTCTTAATATTGATGATTACAGCTATTCGCCAAAGGATCAATTGATTTTTTTGGATTACGGGGGAGCAAATGTGGCGAAAAGCTTACATGTTGGTCATTTGAGAAGTGCAAATATTGGGGAAGCTTTAAAAAGGTTATGTGAATATTTAGGATATAAAACTATATCGGATACTCATTTAGGCGATTGGGGACGCCCTTTAGGATTAGTTATGTTAGAATTGGAAAAAAGACATCCTGATTGGCCATTCTTTCAAAAGGACTATGTTGGTGAATACCCTCAAGTAGAAATAAATAATAAATTATTAGAAGAAATATATCCTTTTGCCTCTAACAAGGCTAAAGAAGATGAGACTTATTTAAAAGAAGCCCAAGAAATGACTAAGAGGCTGCAAGATAATGAAAAAGGAATTTATGCTTTATGGACTCAAATAATGGCTGTATCTAAAAAAGATATTAATAAAATTTATAAGAGGCTTAATGCAAAATTTGATTTATATAAAGGTGAAAGTGATTCTGAAAAATATGTGCCCGAAATGTTAGATTATTTATCTAAATTAGATATTATACAAGAGAGTGAAGGCGCTAAAGTAATTCCTGTAGGGTTACCAACTGATAAATTAGAAATACCACCAATGTTATTAATTAAAAGTGATGGCGGTATTTTATATAGTACTACGGAATTAGCTACAATTTATGAACGGGTTAAAAATTATAATCCCAATGAAATATGGTATATAACCGATAAAAGACAAGATCTTCATTTTCTTCAAGTTTTTAGAGCGGCCTATAAAGCTCAAATTGTAAGTGATCAAGTCAAATTAGTTTTTGCGGGATTTGGGACCATGAACGGTCGGGATGGTAGACCTTTTAAGACTCGGGATGGAGGAGTAATGAATCTTACTGATTTATTAGAACAAGTCAAAGATGAATGCATGAAAAGATTAAATCCTAATATCACTGAATCACGAGATAAAATTGCCGAAATGATTGCTATGGCAACGGTCAAATATGCTGATATGTTACCAAGAAGAGAAACTGATTATAATTTTGACTTAGAAAAGTTTTGTGATTTGGAAGGAAAAACCGGGCCTTATATTTTATATTCTACTATTAGGATGAAATCATTATTAAATAAAGCTAAAGAAAGTAACGTTAGTTACCATTCGTTAAAAAAGATAAAAGGTAAATTTACAAGAGAGCTTATTTTAGACTTAAATAATTTAGATAAAGTTATTAATAATGCTTTTACTAGTAAATCTTTAAACGAAATAACTGATTATTTATATAATTTGACAACTTGTTATAACCGTTTTTATACTGAAAATTATATTTTAAAAGAAAAAGATGAAGATTTACGAGAATCATGGTTATATTTAACCAGTATCGTTTATAAGGTCAACAAAATTCTCTTAAATATTTTAGCTATTGATGTTCCCGAAAAAATGTAAAGAAAAGCTATTAAGATTTATTATTTCTTAATAGCTTTTTTGTTAAATTCTTTAGCTAAAATACCATTTTTTAATAAAATATCATAACTTTTTGGCTCAACAATCAAATCATATTCGCCTATATATTCATAAATGTGAGGGTTAAATCCGATTTTAAATCTATTTAAGCCAGAATATACATTGTCATTTTTAAAATCTCCTACAACTCCATTTAAATCAAGATAATCATATTCTTCTTGATAATATTTTATAATATTATAGTGTAAGAAATAGTTTGGTACAAAACGACGATAAGCTTTATCATAACTGCTATATATTATACTAACAGTTTTATTATGTTTAACTACTAAAGCTCCTGCTATATATACTTTTTTATTTTCTGCCATTCCTTTAGTAGCTTCCATTATATCATTTTTATAAGATAATAAAATTTTATCACTATTCATCTTCGTGTTTATTGCTTTTTCAGAATTGTTATTAACTAGTTTTTCATTTAATTTATTATTTCTTTCCGCCTCTTCATTATAAACATATTGGCTATTTTGTAAAAAGTCGTAATAATTAATAGATATTAAAAACAAATCTATATTTTGATCTTTTTCGAAAGCAGTATAAAAATCATGATAATAATATTCATTAAAATCTTCTTTATTTTTGATTAATTCATAAAATTTAGGAATGGCGTTTTTTTCTACATGTTCAAAAGTTAAACCTTTTCGCGCGCTCTTTTTAATTTTATTTTTAGTATTTTTATTTAAGTTTTTAAAATTAAAATTCTTTAAGTCAATAATAGCATTAAATCGAGGTAACATTGCTTCAAAATAAAGATTGTCTAATAATTTTTTATAACTATTATTTTTTAAAACATTAATTATAGGTTGATTATTATTAGGAATAGTTTCAAAGGTTTTATTATCTACTTCGCCAACTGGTAAACAAGGATTAATTTTAATAAATATTACATTTTTTTCATAATAATATTCTTTTAATTTTGTTGTAAAGTTTTTTACTAATTCTTCATTATGGTAATCAATCAAAAATCCTCTGGGAGCATATCCATAAAAGCACTTTATTCCAATGGGTTTTAATAAAATTAGAGATGCTGCTAATATATTATTTTTATCATCTACAAGGCCTATTAATTCATAATCATAGCCAATTTCCGCCATTAACATACCATAATTAACGGTTTGATAAAAAGAAGATAAAGGATGATTTTGTTGATAATTAGTGAATTCTTCAATATTTAATGTACGTAGATTCATAAGCCACCTCTTTCCAAGTGTTATATTATATCATAAAATTCTTGATTAAGAAAGATTTTCTTAGTATAATTTTATTAGGGTGAAAATTATGTTAGAAAAGTTTATTGGGGATGTAAAAGGAATATTTAATACAATTACAATTACCGAAATGATTTTATCAATTATTTATTTACTAGTAGGAATTATATTTTTTTCTAATCCAAATTTTAGTAATCTTGTGGTATCGATTTTAACCGGGATAATATTAGTATTAAATGGAGTTACAGCGATTGTATCTTATATAAAAAGAGGAAATATTGCTTTATATAATAGTAATTTAATTTTTGGTATACTCTTAATTATTATAGGAGTAGTAGCTATGTTTTTAGGCAATGTATTATCAATTATGTTAGGAATTTATTTCTTAGTTGCGGGATCCCAAAAAGTTTATTATGGAATTTTATTAAAAAAGTTTAATGAATCGTCATGGATTATTGTTCTAGCTGTAGGAGTGTTATTGGCTGTAGTAGGGATAATTACTTTCTTTACTAAAGGCGAGGCCGCAATTACTGTGACAGGAATTTGTTTAATAGGTTATGGCTTAATCAATTTTATAAACGTGTTATTATTACGACGTCGAAGCAAATATTTTCTAGCTTAGTAAAATAGATGTATAAAGCATCTATTTTTTAATTGTTAAAAATGGTGAAGATGGTTATACTAAAATTATAGGTGGTAAAAATGAATATTAAAGATATCCATGCTAGAGAAATTCTGGATAGTAGAGGAAATCCAACAATTGAAGTAGAGATGATTTTAGCTAATAATATATCAGCCATTGCCTCCGTTCCTAGTGGAGCATCAACAGGTTCTAAGGAAGCCTTGGAATTACGAGATAATGATAGTGCTCGGTATTTAGGAAAAGGGGTTTTAAAGGCAGTAGAAAATGTTAACACAACAATTAGAAATGCATTAATTGGTCAAAAAATTGATCAAGTGACTGTAGATAAAACCCTATTAAAACTAGATGGAACAGCCAATAAAAGTCATTTGGGGGCCAATGCCATGTTAGCAGTTTCATTAGCGTCTTTAAAATGTTTGGCTAAGCTTCAAAATAAAGAATTATATGAATATATTACTTATGGTAAAGTGACTTTACCTATACCAATGATAAATATTGTAAATGGAGGTATGCATGCTGATAACAATTTAGATGTACAAGAATTTATGATAGTTCCTATTGTTAAAGGCGAATCTAAAAGAATTCAAGTTGCAAGTGAAATATTTCATACCTTAAAGAAGATTTTAAAAAATAAAGGATTATCAACTGGTGTTGGTGATGAAGGGGGCTTTGCTCCTAATTTAAATAAAACAACGGATGCATTAGATTTAATAATGGATGCAATTAATGATGCCAATTATAGGCCTGGAAAAGATGTATTAATTGCTTTAGATGTGGCAGCTTCCGAATTATATGATCGTAATAAAAATGTTTATAGAATAGATGGTAATCTACTTTCTGCTAACGAGTTAATTAAATATTATATTGAGTTAATTAGGAATTACCCAATTATTAGTATTGAAGATGCTTTTGAAGAAAATGATTTAGAAAGTTTAGCAGTGTTAACTAAGTTAGTTGGTGACAAAGTAATGCTTGTTGGTGATGACTACTTTTGTACTAATTCAACTTTACTAGAAGCAGGAATAAGGAGCGGAGCCGGTAATGCCATATTACTAAAAGCTAATCAAATAGGAACCATTTCAGAAATGACTAAAACTATAATGATGGCTAAAAAGAATAATTATAAAACAATTATTAGTCATCGTAGTGGCGAAACAGAAGATACTTTTATTGCGGATTTAGCAGTAGGATTTGGGATTCCTTTTATAAAAACCGGTTCGGTATGTCGAGGAGAAAGAATTGCTAAATATAATCGGTTGATGAAAATCGAAGAAATGCTCAATAAATAAAATAATAAAAAAGATTATCTTCCCAAAGGGGTTGGGGTAGATAATCTTTTTTGTAATAAATGTTGAACGTATCTAATTTCTTCGTATAGTTTTATTAAATCGGCAGGAATAGAAAAAGCTACTCCGGAATCAGCTATTTTTAAAATTTCTTTTAATTCATCTGGAGCCTTAGCCATTAATTTACCATAAAAATATTGTAAATCATAATCACTTAATTGATTTAAATCCTGTATAGGATTAGTTAGTAAAGATTTTAAATAACTTATTTGTTGATATTTTGTCATCTCAGTAGGGGAAACGCTTATTCTTTTACCAGTCTCTGCATCTATTATAGCTTCCTTTAATTGAGGGGAAGCACTATCCCATAAATAATTGTATTCTTCCATTATATAAGTTAAAAAGTCTTCTACCCATGCCTCCATATTAGCCTCCATGATAACTAAATTATAACATAATGTCTTTGATATATCTAGTAAATATGGTTTTTTTGAATTATAATTAAAATAGGTGATTCTAATGAAAAAACAAATTGATGGAAATACGGCATGTAGTAATATTGCCTATTTATTTAGCGAAATATGTAGTATTTATCCTATCACTCCATCTAGTACAATGGCTTCTAATATTGATTTTTTAACTCATACAGATTTAAAAAATTTATTTAATAGCAAACCTAAGGTTATTGAAATGCAAAGTGAGGCTGGAGCCGCTGGGGCAATGCATGGTGCTTTATTATCCGGATCATTAGCTTCCACATTTACAGCAAGTCAAGGCTTACTTTTAATGATTCCTAATATGTATAAAATCGCGGGTGAATGTTTACCAGGAGTAATTCATGTAGCTAGCCGAACTGTTGCAACTCATGCATTATCTATTTTTGGGGACCATTCGGATGTATATGCCACTCGGGATACTGGTTTTTGTATGTTGTCTTCCGCTAATGTATATGATGCTCAAAATTTAGCGGCTGTCGCTCATTTGGCAGCTATTAAGGGTAGTTTACCATTCGTTCATTTTTTTGACGGCTTTAGAACTAGTCATGAATTAAATACTATAGAGTCTCTTGATGATACCGAAGTTCTTAAATTAATTCCTTGGGAAAGTATAGAAGAATTTAAGAAAAGAGCATTGAATGTTGGTTGTGGCTTACAATACGGAATGGCCGAAAATGAGGACATTTATTTTCAATCAGTTGAAGCTCGTAATGAGCTTTATAATAAAATGCCCGATATTGTAAATGATTATATGCAAAAAATAAATGAAATAATGGATACGGATTATAAGCCATTCAATTACTATGGCGATATTAATGCGGAAAATATTATTATTGCTATGGGTAGTGTTACCGATACAATTAAATTGGTAGTTGATGATTTAAATAAAAAGGGAGAGAAAGTAGGACTAATTATTGTTCATTTATATAGACCTTTTAGTAGTGATTATTTATTAAAGGTTTTACCAAAGTCAGTCAAAAATATTGCTGTTTTAGATAGAACTAAAGAAGCGGGAAGTATAGGAGAGCCTTTATATTTAGATATAATAAGTGCATTAAAAAATAAGAATATTAATATAGTTGGGGGTAGATACGGATTAGCAAGCAAAAATACTACTCCATCCCAAATTTATAGTGTTTATAAAATGTTAAGTAGCGATTTAAAAAATAACTTTACGATTGGAATTTGTGATGATATAACTAATTTAAGTTTAACGGAATATGATTATGATATAAAATTAAATGCTAAAGAAATAAAAATATTTGGTTTTGGTTCTGATGGGATGGTAAGTGCTAGCAAAGAAATTTTAAAAATCATAGCCAAACAAGACTTTTATGTTCAAGGATATTTTGAGTATGACTCTAAAAAAAGTGGTGGAGTAACAGTATCTAATTTAAGATGGAGTAAAAATGAAATTCAAGCGCCTTTTTACTGTTTAAATCCCGAAATAGTAGTTGTGACAAAGGATGAATATTTACAAAAATTTGATATTTTAAATGATATTAAGGAAAATGGCATACTTTTAGTAAATACTGATAAAGATTCTAATGAATTAAATATTTATCTTCCTAATAAACTTAAACAAATTATTCAATCAAAGAATATTGCGGTTTATTTTATTGATGCCTCAAAAATTGCAATGGATAATAATATAAGTGGCAAAATAAATAAAATAATAGAAATTATAATTTTGAAATTACTTAACATAGAAAATGGCTTTGAAGAGGTTTCTGAATTAATTAAGAAAACATTTGTTACCAAAGGTGATGATATCATCAATAATAATTTAAACGCCATAAAAGACTCTTTAAATAATTTAAAAGTATTAGAAAATATTTCTTTTAATGAAGAAATGGTAAAATTAAAACAAAATGTGTTTGCTAAAATAAATAATCGTCAAGGAAATACCCTTAAAGTAAGCGACTTAATTCCATATCGAAATGGAGCTTTTCCTTGGAATTTAACTCAATACGAAAAACGAAATACAGCTTATCAAGTACCAGTTTGGGATTGGCAAAAATGTATTCAATGCGGTCTATGTAATGTTGTTTGTCCTCATGGAGTTATAAGGCCTCTACTTTTAAAAGAAAAAATAGGTAAAGAATGTTTAGGAAATCCAGATTATAACTATTATTTAGCAATATCCGAAAAAGATTGTACTGGTTGTGGTTTATGTATTAAAAATTGTCCTACTAATGCGTTAAAATTTGCTAAAGGTAATGAAGAAAATCAAATAGTTAGCTCAAAATATTTTGAAGATTATGAAAATCCCGAAATTTTTGATAAATTTAATATAAAGGGAGCAAGTTTAAAACAAAGTAAATTTAAATTTCATGGAGCTTGTGCTGGTTGTGGTGAAACAGCTTATATAAAATTATTAACCCAATTATTCGGCGATGAGTTAGTTATTGCCAATGCTACAGGATGTTCTTCAATTTATGGGGGAAGCGTTCCGTCAACGCCTTATAAAGTTCCTTGGGCTAATTCATTATTTGAAGATAATGCGGAATTTGCTTTGGGGATTCATTGCTCTTATAAAAATAAAAGAGAGAGAATTAAGTATATAATGGAAGAATCTAAGGAATCAGTTGATTTAGAAGTTAAAAAGTTATATCAAGAATGTTTAGAAAATTTTGAAGATTCAAAAATAACTTTAGCTATAAAAGACAAATTACAAAATAAAAAAATTCCGCAAGAGTTAAAGGAATTATTAGAATATTTACCGGCTCGAGTAGTATGGGCTTTTGGCGGTGATGGCTGGGCTTATGATATTGGTTTTGGAGGGTTGGATCATGTGATGTCCCAAAATGAAAATATCAAATGCTTAGTTTTAGATACTGAGGTATATTCTAATACTGGAGGTCAAGCAAGTAAATCCAGTAAGATTGGAGCAGTAGCAGAATTTGCTGATTTTGGGAAAAAAACCTATAAAAAGGATTTGTTTAGAATAGCGATGAGTTATCCAAATTGTTATGTAGCAAGTATATCTTTAGGTAGTAATATAATGCAAACAATTAAAGTATTTAAAGAAGCAATGGAACATCAAGGACCAGCTATAATTATAGCTTATTCACCTTGTGTTGAACACGGCATCAAAAACGGAATGTCATGTTCAGTAAGCGAAGAAAAATTAGCGGTTGATGTTGGTTATCAATTGTTGATGCATTATAATCCAGAAGAGGAAAAATTATATATAGATAGTAAAGAGCCTGACTTTAATAGATATGAAGAATTTTTAGATAACGAGGTACGATATAAAGCTTTGAAAATTAAAGATAACGATTTAGCTCATGAATTATTAATGTTGCAAAAAGACAACGCTATTAAAAGATATAATTATTATAAAAAATTACTTTAAGCCGCTCAAAAGTGGCTTTTCATTTTACAAAAAAAACGAGGCCATTTGCATGGCCTCAAAGAATAAAAAGGGGTTGACTAGTGTGATACTAGCACCAATTCAGTATTTTCCGAATTGGTGATTTATATCCTAATCGATTTTATTATTTTTGTCAACAAAATTTATTAATTTTTTTTAAAATTTTTTAATATATCTCGAGCTGCTATTAATCCTGTGGCGGCGGCTGTGACAATATTTCCAGATTTACCCGCTCCATCTCCAATAAAATAAATATTATGATTTTCTAATTTCATATTATTATTAGTAGTTATTTCATTACTAAAAAATTTTATTTCGGGTCCATATAATAAGGTTTCGCCATTGTTAACCCCAGGGATTATTTTATCTAAAATTTCTAATCCTTCCAATATATTTTTAAGAATTCGATGAGGCAAAACTAAGGCTAAATCTCCAGCCACAACATCTTTTAAGGTTGGCTCAATAAATCCTTTATTAATTTTTTCCATAGTTGATCTTCTTCCCATTTTAAGATCTTTTAAAGTTTGGACTATAGGTTTTCCGTTTCCTAAAACATTAGCTATTTTAGCAATTGCTTCCCCGTATTCTCTAGTATTAGTTGATGGATGAGTTAAACTAACTTTGGATATAAAAGCAAAATTAGAATTATTAGATTTTACTTCTTTAAGGGCATGCCCATTAACACAGATATATCCTAGATATGATTCTTTAGCGACAAAACCTTCAGGATTTGTACAAAAAGTTCTAATCTCATCATTATAAGTATTAGTTTTAATAAAAATAGTAGGATCATAAATAATATTGCAAATATCTTTTAATATTTCTTTTCTTACTTCTACTCTGACTCCAACCTCAATATTATATGAAGTATAAGAAATATTATATTTATCCGCTAATTCTTGAATCCATTTGGCTCCTGTTCTTCCGGGAGCAATAACTACGTATTTAGAATTTAAAATTTTATTAGTGTTATTAGTGCAATATTTTATTTTATAAGGCCCATTTCCTTCAATATCTAAAACATTTCCATTTTCGATTAATTCGACTCCTTTATTTTTTAAATATTTCGTTATTCTTTCAATATATTCTGGCAGTTTATCACTTCCTAAATGTTTTTGTTTTATCAAAAGTAATTCTGCTCCTATTTTAGCGATTTTTTCTTTAATTTCTAAAGCTTTGTCCATATTAGTAGGATAAACTTTACTATCCATACCAAATTCATTAAATATTTCTTCCGTTTCATCTATTAATTTATTGGCTTCTATAAGACTCATGTATTTAGTCAAATCTGATTTACCTAATTTGGGAACAAAATTCAGTTTACCATCCGAAAAAGTTCCCGCTCCTCCAAAACCAGATAAAATATTACATGGTTCGCAATTAGCACATTTATTGGTCTTTTTCATAGGGCAAAACCGATTTTTAATCATTTTACCTTTATCTATTAATAATATTTTTAATTTAGAATTTTTTTTAATTAATTCATAAGCGGTGAATAAACCTGCTGGTCCAGCTCCAACAATTACAACATCGTACATTTTTAACCTCCATCATCATTTTATCATTTTCCAAACAAAAATATAATTATTTTGCTTTTAGCCAAAATTTGATATAATGATTAAAAGGAAGTCTTTATGTATAAAAAAGTTTATTTAGAAATAACAAACCGGTGTAATTTAAATTGTCCCTTTTGTATTAAAAATACTAGGCCTTTAAAAAATTTAAATATGGAAGAATTTTCTTATATTTTAAACCAATTAAAACCTTATACTAAATATTTATATTTTCATATTTTGGGTGAACCATTACTTCATCCGGAGGTAAATGAATTTATAGATAAAGGATCCCAAGATTTTAATATTAACATTACAACTAACGGTTATTTGATTAAAAAAATTCAAAATAATCATAACATTAGGCAGATAAATATTTCCTTACATAGTTTTGACCCTAGCTATAAAATTCCTTTAGAAGAATATTTAAATAATATTGTTACGGTTATTAATAATTTAAAAGAAAATACTTATTTTTCTTTGAGATTTTGGGTTAATAATAAATATAATGAGAAAATAATTAGTATTTTATCAAAGGCATTCGCGAAAAAAATTGAACTTAAGAATGGCTTTAAAATTTGTGATAATGTTTTTATTAGTATTAATAAGGAATTTAAATGGCCTTCTTTAGAGAATGATTATAATACTAAAAAAGGTACTTGTTATGCTTTAAAAGATCATATAGGAATTTTAGTAAATGGAGATATCGTGCCTTGTTGTTTAGATAGTAAAGGAATAATGAAGCTAGGAAATATTTTTCATAATACTTTAGAAGAAGTTATCAAAAGCAATAAATATGAAGCAATGTTAAAGGGATTTAAAAATAATCAAAAAATAGAACAATTATGTCAGAAATGCAATTTTTTAAATCAATAAAGTTTGATTAATAAAGTAATTAATTGTATAATCTAAATAGGATGGTGAATTATGAAAAAATCAAAAAGTATTTCTTTAATTAGTGCAATTGTATTTTTTGTAATAGGAATAATTTTGTTTACTAATCCCGATGTAGTAATAAAATTTATTTCTTATTGTTTAGGAGGGGTACTAATTTTAATAGGAATTTATAAAACAGCAAATTATTATATTCAAGATAAAAGATTAGGTGTTGTTAATCGTAATGAATTGGCCTTTGGCATTACAGCAATAGTTCTAGGTGTTGTATTTATCTTTTTAGCTGATGCTATAGAGCTTTTATTAAGATTTATAGTAGGTATTTGGGTTCTAATAGCCGGGCTTAATAAAATCATTCAAACGTTTTATACTACCGATAGAGGTTCTAAATTTTATTCATTATTAGTAGTAGGATTAGCATTAATAGGAATTGGTTTATATATAATTTTGGTATCAAATTTAGCATTATCTATTATCGGCATATTTATGATAATTTATGGTTTAATTGATTTTGTTAGTTATTTTATATATCGTAATAAAATAGAATCGCCATTAAATGAAAATGATAATGATAATGTAATTATGGAATCATCTAATATTATAGAAGCAGAAGAGGTTTCCGAAAAAAAGGAAAAACCCAAGAAAAAAGAAAAGAGTAAGAGTAAGAATAAGAAAAGAGGATAAGAATAATGTTAAAAACTATTTTAACTCCTAAATTATATTTACCAATAGTTTATATTGTTGGAGCCATTGTAGTATATAAAATAATTATTCATTTACTTAATAAGACGCTTTTTAAGAGAAAAGGAAAAAAGAAAACCACTTTTCAAATGAATAAAGAAGCCACAATAATCAATTTAATTAAAAGTATTATTAAATATTTAATTGCGATTATTGTTGTCTTAGCAATATTAAACCTTTATGGTGTTCAAACTGGTGCTATTATAGCTTCTTTAGGTATTGTAGGAGCTGTTTTAGGTTTAGCTTTTCAAGATACTATAAAAAATTTATTATCGGGCATTACTATTATTTTTGATGATCATTATGTTCAAGGCGACATAATAACAATTAATGGCTTTCGTGGGGAAGTTATTGAGCTTGGTTTACAAACTACTAAAGTAAAAGGATATAATGGAGAAGTATTAATAATTCAAAATAGTGCTATTACAAGCGTCATAAATCATAGTATGTATGATACTATGTATTATTTAAGTTTTTCCGTTAGCAATAATGTATCTTTAAAACAATTGGAAACCATTCTAAATAATATTAATAAGAAGTTAATAAAAATGAATGAAGTAAAAAATGATATGCAATTACTAGGAGTGGAAGAACTTTGTGGAAATCATTATATATATAAAGTTTTAATTGATTGTAAATCTGATAATCATTATGCTGTAAATAGAGCTTTTATGAAATATTTAAAAGAAGAATATGAGCAAAATAATATTAAAGTTCCAGGAGAATATTTAGAAGTTAAAGTAGGAAATAAGTAAATATAAATAAAGAAAAGGAGACTCGATATGGAAAAAGTTTATTTTACTAAAAATATTAATAGTGAAGCTTTAATTAAAATATACAAAGCTTTAAATAGAGATTTGAAAGGGAAGGTAGCTGTTAAAATTTCAACTGGTGAACCGGGTGGCCATAACTATTTAAATCCTCAGTTAATTAAGGGATTAGTTAGCGAATTAAAAGGCACTATTGTAGAATGTTGTACTGCTTATAGAGGAAAAAGATTTAATGTTGATGACCATTACCAAGCTATTAAAGATCATGGATTTTTAGATATTGCTCCATGTGATATTATGGATGAAGAAGGGGAAATCGAAATTCCCGTCTTAACCGGTCAACATTTAAAAGGAATTAATATTGTTGGTAGCCATATAAAAAATTATGATTCAATGTTAATGCTATCTCATTTTAAAGGCCATGCGATGGGTGGTTTTGGCGGTGCCCTTAAAAATATGAGTATAGGAGTAGCTTCTAAAAATGGTAAGGCTTGGATACATTCAGTTGGTATCACCAAAGATCCGGATGAAATGTGGCATCACACTGATGATCAAGATGGATTTTTAGAAAGCATGGCAGAAGCATGCGAAGCAGTAATTAATTATTTTGGAAAAGAAAATATGGTATATATAAATGTTATGAATAATCTTTCAATTGATTGTGATTGTGATTCTAACCCTCATGATCCAGAAATGAAAGATATCGGTATTTTTGCCTCTTTAGATCCCGTGGCTCTTGATCAAGCTTGTTATGATGCAATTATTAACTCTGATGATTCCGGAAAAACATCATTAGTTAAGCGGATGGAAGAAAAACATGCTATTCATACTGTAGAAGAAGCAGAACGATTGGGATTAGGCTCTCGAGCTTATGAAATTGTAAATATAGACTAAAGTGAACTTGTCAAAAGTTTGCTTTTTTTATTTCAAGAGGCCTTTTTAAATGATATAATATCTTTATTGTATATTTGATTTTTAGGTAAGATATAATAAAGATAGGTGAAATTATGAATAAATTTGATACTATAATTTTTGATTTAGATGGAACTCTTTGGGATGTTACTTTGGAAACATATAAAAGTGTTAATATTATAACTAAAAAATATGCTTTAGAAGAGATTTCCTTAGATACTGTTATAAAGTGTATGGGAATGACTAATGATGAATGCGCAGTTCATTACATGCCTAATATAGCCCCGGAAAAAGCAATCCAAATTTTTCAAGAAATGGCTCATCAAGTTAATTTAGATCTTCAAGAAAAAGGCGGCATAATTTATCAAAATGTAGAAGATACTTTACAGAAATTAATAATTAAAGGATACAAATTAGGTATTGTTAGTAATTGTGCTGATGGTTATATTGAAGCATTTTTCAATTATTCTCATTTAGAAAAATATTTTTCCTTTTATATGGCTGCTAGTAAGTATCATATTTCAAAAGGTGAAGCAATAAAAAAAGTTGTCAAAGATAACAACCTTAAAAATCCTATTTATGTCGGGGATACGGAAAAAGATAGAATTGCCTCTCAAGAAGCACATCTTCCTTTTGTGTATGCTAGTTATGGTTTTGGTAAAGTAGAAAAGTATGATTATAAAATTAATAATTTTGCCGAATTATTAAATATTATTTGAATTTTTTATAATAACACTATACTTGCTTTGACCTCTATAATTATCATATGAATCGAAGTCATCATTATCATAAGTAAAAGCAGTTAATAGAATATCGGAATTTATCTCGGCAATTTTTTGACCTGCTGTTAGCTTAATAGAAGTGAAAATAGTATCTGGAGTCATTTCTTCTTCGGTTGTATGGCTATACCATTCTCCATGTCGATGATAATCATCATATAAATAAATTTCTAAAAAATCAAAGAAATCTTCGGTATCTTTTGGACTTAAAATAGTTTTATTTACTTTGGTATCATTGGTTGTAAAATTGATAATAAAGCCAGTTTTATACGAATTTCCATTCGAATATTGGTTTCTAAAAGTATCAAAATAATTGCGAATAAGAGTAGCTTCAATTTCCTCTTCGTTAGTATAAAATATTTCTAAGGAAACAATGTCTTGATGATAAGACCAAGAGTTGCTATATTCTTTAATTAACTCTCGTTTTCCTTTAATTTTAGAATATTTATATATACCTATAATAATTGGGTTAGTGTCAATGTAATCATTTTGAATAGGAGATATAGTTGGTTCAACAGTTTCCTTTTTTATTTCGCTTGTTTTATTTTGAAAAAATTTATTATAAGTGAACAATCCTCCTATTATAACTAAAATAATAAGTAGTAAATAAATAGCTTTTTTATTCATAAAAAAATATTCCTTTCCGCTTATAATTAAATTATAACAAATTAATAATTGAATAAAAATATTGAATTGCAAATAATATTAAGCTAAAATGATAAAGGAGATAGATATTATGAAAAAAATCTTTATAATGTTATTATTTATTGTTGTTTTAGTTACCGGATGTGGAGATAATAATTATCAAATTGGTGATATTGAAAATTATCATTATGAAGAGGTAGAAGAACAAACCAATTATGTTAAATTGGTAACAAATAGTAACAAAGTTATATTAATAGAATTATATCCAGATATAGCTCCTATTACAGTAGAAAAATTTCAAAATTTAGTTAAAGATCATTTTTATGATAATTTGATTTTTCATCGGGTTATTGAAAACTTTATGATTCAAGGTGGAGCCTATGATAGAAATAATAATATTAAGGAAACTGATACTATTGTAGGAGAATTTAAAAATAATGGCTATGATAATAATATAAAGCATGAAGAAGGAACTGTATCTATGGCTCGAGCTAATGATATGAATTCGGCCAGTAGTCAATTTTTCATTTGTGTTAATAGTAATGAATATTTAAACTATTTAGATGGAGATTATGCCGCTTTTGGAAAAGTTATTGCTGGTTATGATGAGGTAGTGGAAATTTCTAAAGTAAGTACTGATCAATACGATATGCCCACAATTCCCCAAATAATAAAAACAATTAGATTTGTTAAAATTAGTGAGAATAAATAGTATAAATTCTTAAATTTAAACCATATTAATATTGTAGAGGTTTACTCTACGATGAAAAGGCATTGAATTATTCAATGTCTTTTTCTAAATTTTATTTTTTCTTGTCAAACATACAAACGTTTGATATAGTATAGTTACTTGATTATTTATTAAAAAGTATTAAAATATAAAAGAATGTTGGTGATTGATATGGATAAAATAGTAATAAGAGGAGCGCGCGAAAATAATTTAAAAAATGTTAATTTAGAACTTCCGAAAAATAAATTAATTGTAATGACAGGCGTTTCTGGTAGTGGAAAAAGCAGTTTAGCTTTTGATACTATTTATGCTGAGGGCGAAAGAAGATATGTAGAAAGTTTATCGGCCTATGCAAGACAATTTATTGGTAACAGTGAAAAGCCTGATGTTGATTCTATTGAGGGCCTTTCTCCTAGTATTTCTATTGATCAAAAGACTACTAATAAAAATCCTAGATCAACGGTTGGAACAATTACCGAGTTATATGATTATTTTAGATTGTTATTTTCTAGAATTGGTATTCCTTTTTGTCCTACTCATAAAATTCCAATAAAAAGTCAAAGTATTGAAGAAATGACCAATAAAGTCTTAAATTTTGAGCAAGATACCAAAATTGAAATATATGCACCCATTGTAAGGGGAGAAAAAGGAACTCATAAAGATTTAATTGAAGATTTAAGAAGTAAAGGCTTTACTAAAATAAAAATTAATGGAGTTTTATACAATAGTTCTGATGAAGTAAAGCTTGAAAAGAATATTAAAGATGACATATATGTTTTAATTGATAAATTACTTGTTAACATTGACGAACGTAGTCGTATTTTTGAAGCAATTGAGACAAGTTGTAAGATGGCTGATGGTTTAGTTATTATTAGAATAAATGATGAAGAAGATATTTTAATGAGTGAAAATTATGCTTGTCCATATTGCAATTTTTCTATTTCTAACCTTGAACCTCGCATGTTCTCTTTTAATTCACCCTATGGCGCTTGTGAAGAGTGTAAAGGATTAGGAACTAAGTTAAAAATCAGTGAGGATTTATTAATACCAGATAAAAATAAAAGTATAAATAAGGGCGCAATTGTTGCTATAAATTTAGATAATAATATGTATTTAAGTAGTTTAAAAACTGTAGCCGAACATTATAATATAGATTTGGATCTACCCGTAAAAGACATGCCTCGTAAAGATTTAGATATTATTTTATATGGAACAAATGATATAATGGATTTTCATTATGTTGCTAAAAATGGTAGTACTAGAAATTCAAAATCAAGATATGAAGGAATTGTTAATAATTTAGAAAGAAGATATTTAGAAACAAGTAGTTCATGGATCAGAGAATGGATTGAAGGATTTATGGTAGAATCTACTTGTAATCATTGTCATGGCACAAGATTGAAAGATGAAATTTTAGCTGTTAAAATAAATAAAAAAAATATTTATGATTTAACTACTATGGCTATTGATGAACTAACAGATTTTTTAAAAAAATTAAAATTAACAAAAGAAGAACAAGAAATTAGTAATTTATTGTTAAAAGAAATACTAGCTCGCTTGGAATTTTTAATGAATGTTGGGTTAAGTTATTTAACATTGGCTAGAAGTGCTGCAACCCTTTCGGGAGGAGAAGCGCAAAGAATAAGATTAGCTACGCAAATAGGAAGCAAGTTGTCTGGCGTTTTATATGTATTAGATGAACCATCTATTGGATTACATCAAAGGGATAATGAAAAATTAATTAATTCTTTAAAAGAAATGCGCGATCTTGGTAATACTTTAATAGTTGTAGAACATGATACCGATACAATGTTAGCTGCCGATTATTTAGTAGATATTGGTCCAGGAGCGGGTGAAGAAGGAGGCTATATAGTAGCAGCGGGAACTCCGGAAGAAGTAATGGCCAATGAAAAATCAATTACAGGAAGATATTTAAGTGGTAAAGAAAAAATTGAAATTCCTAAACATCACCGAAAAGGTAATAAATTATTTTTAGAAATTAAAGGAGCGAAAGAAAATAATTTAAAAAATATTAATGTTAAAATTCCTTTAAATAAATTTGTAGTCGTAACTGGCGTTTCTGGAAGTGGCAAATCAACCTTAATTAATGAAATCTTATATAAAACTTTACATAAAGAATTATATAAAGCTAAAGATATTCCTGGTAAATGTAAAGAAATTAAGGGCATTGAAAACATTGATAAAGTAGTTAATATTTCCCAAGATGCTATTGGTCGAACTCCAAGAAGTAATCCCGCCACCTATGTTGGGGTATTTGATGATATTAGGGATGTTTTTGCTAATATGAAAGAATCAAAGATTCGAGGATATGACAAAAGCCGTTTTTCTTTTAATGTTAAAGGAGGAAGATGTGAGGCTTGTTGGGGCGATGGAGTTAAAAAAATTGAAATGCATTTTTTACCTGATGTATACGTTCCTTGTGATGTTTGTGGGGGAAAACGGTATAATAAAGAAACCTTAGATGTCAAGTTTAAAGGGAAAAGTATTGCTGATGTTTTAGATATGCGAGTAAGCGAAGCTTTACCATTTTTTGAAAATATTCCAAAAGTTAGAGACAAATTAAAAGTTATGTATGATGTTGGTTTATCATATATAACCTTAGGTCAAGGAGCACCAACTTTATCTGGAGGAGAAGCTGGAAGGGTAAAACTTGCTAAAGAATTGCAAAAAAAAGCTACCGGAAAATCAGTATTTATTTTGGATGAACCGACAACCGGACTCCATTCTGCCGATATAAAAAAATTATTAGAAGTTTTAAATAGAATAGTTGATAATGGTGACACGGTAATAGTTATTGAACACAATCTAGATGTGATAAAGCAAGCTGATTATATAATTGATTTAGGACCCGAAGGAGGAAAATTTGGGGGAGAAGTCATTGCGACTGGCACTCCCGAAGAAGTTAGCAAAATTGCTAATTCTTATACAGGGCAATTTTTGCAAAAAATATTTGCCAAAGAAAAAGAATAAAATGTTGAAACCAAATTAGTTTTCAACATTTTTAAATATTATAAAACCTTGTGTCAAAAAATTAAAATAATATTTCCATAAATGTTATTTTAGTTTATAATAAAATGGGAGTGAATATAATGAATCCAATAGCGTTTACAATTTGGGGCTTCGAAGTTAGATGGTATTCTTTATTATTATTAATTGCCATGTTGCTTGCTATATTTCTATTTATAAAAGAAGGAAAGCGGTTTAATTTCCCTAAAGATTTCTTATTTAACTTAGCTTTTTGGGTTATTATAATTGGAATTATTTCAGCTCGTTTATATTATTGTATATTTAATTTTTCTTATTATAAAGATAACTTACTTGATATTTTTAAAATTTGGGAAGGTGGCTTAGCCATTCATGGTGGTCTAATTGGCGGATTTATTACCCTCATTGTTTATACTAAGCGATATAAAGTTAGTACTATTAAAATAAGTGATATGGCATTAGTACCTGTGCTACTTGCCCAATCTATAGGAAGATGGGGAAACTTTTTTAATAGTGAAGCTCATGGACCAGCGACAACTTATTATCATTTAAAACAACTTCATATTCCCGAAAAAATAATTGAAGGAATGAAAATAGGAAACCAATATTATCATCCTACCTTCTTTTATGAAAGCATTTATTGTTTTGTTGGTTTTATCTTATTATTAATTATAAGAAGATATAAATATTTAAAAAGAGGACAGTTAACATGTTTATATATGATGTATTATTCCGTAGGAAGATTTTTTATTGAATCAATGCGCACTGACTCTTTGATGTTAGGTGGGTTTAAAGTTGCTCAATTAGTATCAATAACTTTGTTTATAGTTGGCTTGTTTGCCTTTGTAATTTTAAGTCGAAAAGGTCGATTTGAAGATTTATATAACGAAGGGCAAAATCAACCAATTGAATTTTAGAAAGGATAAGATTATGTACGATTTAATTGTAATAGGAATGGGCATTGGTGGCATAACCGCCGGTATTTACGCTAAAAGGGCCAACCAAAATGTCTTATTAATAGATAAGGGAATTCCCGGAGGCATGCTTAATAGTATTGATGTTATTAGTAATTATCCTGGATTAATAAATGTTAAAGGGGCTGATTTTTCCGAAAAATTATTTGCCCAAGTTAAAGATTTTGAAATACCCTATAAATTTGAAGAAGTTACAAATTTAAAAATAGAAGGGGACGTTAAAGTTGTTATCACCAATAAAGGCGAATATAAGTCAAAATATGTGATAATTGCCACAGGTACGAAGCCTAAATTTTTAGGCCTTGATAATGAAAAAGATTTGTTAGGACGAGGAATTAGTACATGTGCTACTTGTGATGGCGCCTTTTATAAAGGCAAAGATATTGCAGTTGTAGGAAGTGGAAGTAGTGCTTTACAAGAATCCTTATATTTATCTAAAATTTGTCATAAGATTTATTTATTAAATAGGAAAGATAGATTTAAAGGGGAAAAAATTTTGGAATCTAAGGTAAAAAATAGCCCAAATATTGAAATTATTTATAATGTTAATATTAAAGAATACAAAGAGAACAATGGTAAAATCGAAAGTATAATTCTAGATAATGATCAGTCTTTAAATGTTTCGGGAGTATTTATTTATATAGGTTATAAACCTAATACGGATATGTTTATTGATTTGGGATTATTAGATGAACAAGGATATATAGTAGTTGATGAAAAATATGAAACAAAAATATCAGGGGTATATGCCATTGGTGATGTTATAAAAAAACCAATTTATCAATTAGTTACTGCGGCCAATGATGCTATTTATGCTGTAAGTAATATATCCAAGATTAGTAATTAATAAAACGTAAGCTAGTTTACGTTTTTTATTTATTTTTGTATAATAATTTGTAGGTGAATTATTTTATGTTAGTAAGTAATAATTGGCAAGATTATAAAATTTTAAAAACTAGTAAAGGAATGAAATTGGAAAGTTGGCAAAATATTTTATTATTAAGGCCCGATCCAGTTATTACTTGGGATTTAGGAGATTTTTCCGAATTTAAAATTAATGCTACCTATTATAGAAGTAATACAGGTGGTGGGCATTGGGAGAATCATCTTAAAACGCCTCAGACATGGGTTATAAAATATAAAGAGTTACAATTTTTAATAAAAGAAATGGGATTTAAGCATACCGGTATTTTTCCTGAGCAAGCCGTAAATTGGGATTTTGCAATGCAAAAAATAAAAGCTAGTAAAAGAGAAATCAAAGTTCTTAATCTCTTTGCTTACACTGGGGCTGCTTCTGTAGCATGTCTTTATGCTGGTGCTTCTGTCACTCATGTTGACTCTTCTAAGGGAATGATTGACTGGGCTAAAGAAAATATTAAATTAAATAACTTAGAAGATAAACCAATTCGTTATTTAGTTGATGATGTGGTTAAATTTGTGAAAAGAGAGATTAGAAGAGGCAATAAATATGATGCTATTATAATGGATCCCCCTAGTTATGGTAGAGGAGCTAATGGAGAAGTTTGGTCTTTAGAGAATGATTTAGAAGAATTAATAAAACTATGTAAAGAAATTTTAAAAGAAGATTTTTTATTTTTTATTATAAATACCTATTCTACAAATTTACCAAATATTAGTTTAGAGAATATTTTAAAATTAAATTTTAAAGGACAAAAAATAATGGTCGATGATTTGTGTTTGCCTATAGAAAATTCCAATTTATATTTATCATGTGGCATAACGGGACGGGTTGAAAATGACTAATCTGAATATTTTATATGAAGATAATCATTTAATAGTAGTAGAAAAGAAACCTAATATATTATGTCAAAGTGATTATACTAAAGATTTAGATTTACTTACAATGTTGAAAATTTATTTGAAAGAAAAATATAATAAACCTGGAAATGTGTATTTAGGACTTGTTCATCGTTTAGATAGACCGGTTGGTGGTATTATGGTATATGCAAAGACTAGCAAAGCTGCTAGTAGATTATCCCAAGCTATTCAAAAACACGAGTTCCAAAAAGAATATTTATTGGTTTGCCATGGTAATATTGAAGGAGAAGGAATCATGGAAGATTATATTGAAAAAGTTGGTGAAGTTAGTAAAATTTCTTCTTCTAAATTAGGTAAATTCTCTCAATTAGAATATAAAGTGTTAGCTAAATGGGAAGATTTAACATTAGTAAAAGTAAGTTTGATAACAGGCAGACATCACCAAATTAGATTGCAGTTTGCAAGCCGGGGTTGGCCCTTATATGGTGATCAATTATATGGTCAAAAAGATAAAAAACAAATTGCTTTATATGCATATCATTTAAGCTTTAAACACCCCGTAAAAGATGAAATAATGGATTTTAAACTAAAACCTAAAGGAGAAATTTGGGAGAAATTTAAATATGAAGCATGAATTATTAATACCTGTTGGTAATTATGAAAGTTTAGTTGCGGCTATAAATAATGGGGCTGATGCGGTCTATTTAGGAGGCAAAAAATTTGGAGCTAGAGCTTTTGCTGATAATTTTAATATAGAACAAATTGAGGAAGCTACTAAATTATGTCATCTTTATGGCGTCAAAATTTATATTACAGTTAATACTTTAGTTTATGAACAAGAAATAAATGAAGCCTTTTCCTATGTTAAACAGCTCCACCAAATTGGTGTTGATGCTTTAATTATGCAAGATATTGGTTTGATCAATTTAGTACATCAAAGTTTTCCCAACTTAGAAATTCATGCTTCAACCCAAATGCATAATCATTCGAAAGAATCAATTAATTTTTTAAAAAAATTAGGTATTAAAAGAATTGTTTTTGCTCGCGAATTACCTTTATCGTATATAAATAATATTGAAACTGATTTAGAAAAAGAAGTTTTTATTCATGGCTCACTTTGTATTTCTTATAGTGGTCAATGTTTATTTTCCTCTTTTATTTTGAATAGAAGTGGTAATCGAGGCGAATGCGCGGGAATGTGCCGTTTGCCATATAAACTAATAGAAAATGATAAGGAAATTAAAACTAATGGCGATTATCTATTAAGCCCTAAGGATTTGTGTTCGATTACTAATTTTAAAAAGTTAATGGAAAGTAATATTAAATGTTTTAAAATAGAAGGCCGGATGAAGTCTCCAGCTTATGTCGCAGTAGTTACCAAAATTTATCGCAGCTTAATGGATCAATATGAACAAGGAAAAGAATTAAAGGTGTCTAAAGCCGATTTGGAATTATTACAAGCAATTTTTAATCGAGAATACACGGAAAGTCATTTATTTAATGATCCAAATATAATGAATTTTAAAGCCCCAAATCATCAAGGCTTGTGGATTGGAAAGGTAACGAATGTTACTAAGAATAAAATTGCCATTAAGTTAGAACATGATTTAAAGCAATTTGAAGGCATTAGATTTATGCCAAATAATATCGGGATTACTACCAATTTTCTTTATGATAAAAATAATAATTTAGTAAATCGTGGAAAAAAAGGAGAGGTTATTTACCTTGATAATTTTATTCATTTAAAAGAATTAAATGATGTATATTTAACTAATCCTCTTATTGAAATTGAAAAAAATATCTGTAAAAAAATTCCAATCGATATTACTATTAAAGCCCAAATATCAAAACCTCTAGAAATAATAGTTAAAGATAATGAAAATCAAATTATTCTAAATAGTACTCAAGTAGTTGAAAAATCTCATAATGCGCCTTTGTTAAAAGAAAGAATTGCGGAAGCTTTTTCTAAAGTTGGAAATAGTCCTTTTAAAATAGCTAGTATAAAGATAGTTAGTGATGATAACATATTTATACCTCTAAAAGTTTTAAATGAATTAAAACGAAAGGCTTTATTGGAGTTACAAAATTTAAGAGAGAATAAAAAAACGCCATATATAGAAATTCCTTTTATAGATACTGTTAAACGGCAAAAAGTTACAACCGAATTAAATGTTTTAGCTAGAACGAGTGAGCAAATAAAGGCTCTTCAAGATTTAAATGTTAAAAATATCATAGTTAATAACAAAAAATTAATGCAAGATAATTTTATTTATCGCATTCCGAGAGATAATTTAAATCATAATTATAGCTATTCTCATTTATTAGTGACTGATTATGCCAGCTTAGATAAATACCCTAATGAAAGAAGTGATTATTTTTTAAATATTACTAATCATTATTCTCTAAATTATATAAGTAATTATACAAAAGAAATATGTTTATCACCAGAAAATAATTTAGATAATTTAAAGGATATAATGGATAATTATTCTGCGAATATAAACGTTGAATTTTTAATATATGGTAATATTGAACTAATGATTATGAAATATTGTCCTTTAAAAGAAATATTAAATACAGAGAAAATATGTCATGTTTGTCAAAATAATAATAGGTATTATTTAAAAGATCGAAATAATAAATTATATCGAATTATTAATAACGAAAATTTTCATAGTACTACCATACTAAATACTAATAAAACCGATTTAATTGATAAAATTAGTTATCTAAAAGAAATAGGTATTACGAATTTTCGGATTGAATTATTAGATGAAAGTTATGAAGAAGTAAAAAAATTAATAGAAAGAGTTAAAAAATATATATGAATGAAAAAATAATAAGTGAATTAAAAGATAAGTTAAATATAAGTACCAAAAGTATAAAAAATACTTTAAATTTACTTCAAGAAGGAAACACGATTCCTTTTATTGCGAGGTATCGAAAAGAAATTACTGGTAATCTTGATGAAACAGCAATTAGAGCTATTGAAACAGAATATACTTATGGTATAAATTTACAAAAAAGAAAAGACGAAATAAAAAAATTAATTGAAGAAAAAGGTTTATTAACAGATGAACTGATTGCTAAAATTGAGGCTGCTACTAAATTAGTAGAAATAGAAGATATTTATCGGCCTTTTAAAGAAAAAAAGAAAACTAAAGCGACTGAGGCAATTAAAAATGGTTTAGAACCATTAGCAAAAATAATTATGAGTTTTAATGTAAATGGAAATATTAAGGATATTGCCCAAAAATATATAAATGAAAATATCAAAACCAGCGAAGAAGCAATTTTAGGAGCTCAATATATTATAGCAGAATGGATTAGCGATAATGCTAGTTTCCGTAAACAAATTAGATATTTAACTTTTCATAATGGTATCTTAATTAGTAAAAAGAAAAAGAATAGTCAGGATGAATTGAAAACCTATGAAATCTATTACGACTTTAAAGAACCGATTAAATATCTAAAAATGTATCGAGTTTTAGCTATTAATCGTGGGGAAGAGGAAGAAGTTTTAGCAGTTAATATTGATATTGATGAAACCATCATATTAGACTATTTAAAAAATAAAGTCATTAAAAATAATACCAATAAAGAATTAATTGCCATTGTAGAAATGGCCATAAAAGATAGTTATAAAAGATTAATAGCCCCTTCCATTGAAAGAGAAATAAGGGCAGAATTAAAGGAAAAAGCCGAAGATGTAGCGATAAATAATTTTAGTGATAACTTAGAAAAATTATTAATGCAACCGCCAATAAAAGAAAAAGTAATATTGGGATTCGATCCTGCTTATAGGACTGGATGTAAATTAGCTGTTTTAGATAAAACAGGTAAACCTTTAAAAATTGCCGTTATTTATCCTCATGAGCCTAAAAATGAATATGATAAAAGTAAAGAAGCAGTTTTAAAATTAATAAACGATTATCAAATAGATGTTATAGCTATTGGTAATGGTACAGCTAGTCGAGAATCAGAATCTTTTATTGCCGATGTTATAAAAAGTGCAAATCGAAAAGTCGAATATATTATTGTTAATGAAGCCGGAGCTTCTGTATACTCAGCTAGTAAACTAGCCATATCTGAATTTCCAGATTTACATGTAGAAGAAAGAAGTGCTATCTCCATTGGGCGAAGATTACAAGATCCTTTGTCGGAATTAGTTAAAATTGATCCTGAAAGTATAGGAGTCGGGCTATATCAACATGATGTAACTAATAAAAAGTTAAAAGAAAGTTTGGAATTTACAACAGAAAAAATTGTTAATCAAGTAGGTGTTAATTTGAATACAGCCTCTCCTTCTATTTTAAAATATATTTCGGGTTTAACTAAATCCACTATCACTAAAATAATTAAATTTCGAGACGAATTGGGAGCATTTAAAACAAGAAAAGAATTACTAACCAAAAAAATTTTAAATGATAAGACATATGAACAAGCTATAGGATTTTTAAGGGTATTAAATGGCGAAAACATTTTAGATGCCACTAGTATTCACCCAGAAAGCTATCCCCAAGCTATAAAATTATTAGATTATTTAGGATTTAGATTAGATAAAATAGGAAGCGAAGAACTGAATGAAAAATTAGATGGGTTAAATAAAGAGGAAATCTCCAAATATTTAAATATCGATATTTATACTTTAGAAGATATAATAGAATCTTTAAAAAAACCTAATAGAGATCCACGTGATATGTTACCAAAGCCACTTTTAAAAAAAGATATTCTTCATTTAGAAGATTTAAAAGTGGGGATGAAGTTACAAGGAACAGTCAGAAATGTTGTAGACTTTGGCGCATTTGTGGATATTGGTATTAAAAATGATGGTTTAGTTCACATCTCTAAAATAGCCGATAAATTTATTAAGCATCCTAGTGAAGTGTTAGCGGTTGGCGATATAATTGATGTTTATGTTGATGAAATAAATTTAGAAAAACAAAAGGTTTCTTTGAGTATGCAAAAGCCAATTGAAAAAGGAATTTAATTAAATTTTAAATTCCTTTTTCATTAATTCAAAAATTTGTAATCTTTCCTCTTTAGTAAATATATCTTTTTGTTGCTGGTTATCATCTAAAGCCCATTTCCAAAAATTATAACCAAAATGTTTATCTACATAAGTCTTATTAAATATTTTTATTTTTTTCTTATAACGAGGGAAAAAGTGAAAATGAACATGAGGTTCTGTCTTATCTAGATAAGCATTATTCATTAAACAAGCAAAATTAAACATTGTAGTTTTAAATAGTTTTTTGCATACTCTTTCTAATTCTTTTTCAATTTGTCCTAATTCTTGCCATTCTTCGGGAGTCAGATTGCTGAGATTTTTTTTATTTGAGGAAATACTGCAATAACCAATAAATTCTTGACACCAATCACAAAAAACAACTTCCCAATTAGAGCTTTTATAAAGTAACATATTTTTCACCTTATAAAAATTATAACATATCTTTTAAACTTTAGATAGTTCAGAAAACACATGTTACTAAGTTTCTAGTAATAGATATTTGATAATTATTAATGAAAAAAGGTAAATAATATGCTAAAATATTGGTTAGGAAGTGATTAATATGACACCAAGAACAAGATTTGCTCCATCACCTACTGGTTTTATGCATATTGGTAATTTAAGAACAGCTATATTTGAATATTTAGTAGCTAAACATAATGGAGGAAAATTTATTTTAAGAATAGAAGATACCGATCAAAATAGAAAAGTGGAAGGCGCCATTGATTTTATATATAATACTTTAAAATTATGTGATATAAAAATTGATGAAGGCCCTAATAATGAAGGTGAATTTGGCCCTTATATTCAAAGTGAAAGATTAGATTTGTATAAAAAGTATGCCTTGGAATTAGTGGAAAAAGGTCATGCATATTATTGTTTTTGCACAGAGCAAGAATTGGAAGAAATGCGGGAAAGGGCTAATGCCAGAAAGAAACCATTTTTATATGATGGACGTTGTTCTAAATTAAGCAAAGAGACCATTGAAGAAAATTTAAAAAAGGGCGTTCCTTATGTTATTAGGCAAAAAATGCCTAAAACCGGTACAACCATTGTAGATGATGTCGTTTATGGAAAAATAAAAATAGATAATAGTGTGTTAGATGATCAAATATTACTAAAAAGTGATGGATATCCTACTTATAATTTTGCTAATGTGGTAGATGATCACTTAATGCAAATTACTCATGTTATAAGAGGAAAAGAATATTTAGATCAAACCGCAAAATATAATTTATTATATGATGCCTTTGGTTGGGAAAAGCCAACTTATATACATGTTGCTATGGTTTTAGGTAGTGATGGAAATAAATTATCCAAACGGAATGGTGATGCTTCTTTCATGGATTTATATAACGACGGTTATTTACCAGAGGCCATTGTTAATTATTTAGTATTGCTTGGTTGGAGTCCAGAGACAAATCAAGAAATTTTCAGTATGGAAGAATTAATTAAAAATTTCAATGAAAATAGAATAAGTAAGTCATCTAGTCAATATGATGTTAAAAAATTAAATTGGTTTAATGCCAAATACATAAAAGCTTTGAGTGATGAAGATTATCTTAAATTTATTAGACCATTTTTAACCCATGATGTAAGGGGAAAATCCGAAGAATGGATTAATAAATTATTATTAATTTATAAAGATCATTTATCATTTGGCAAGGAAATAAATGATCTTGTTAATATTTTCTTTAATAATGAAATAAATATTAGTAAGGAAAATGAAGAATTTTTACAAAGTGATGAAAACATCCCGGTAGTTATAAATGCTTATAAAGAAGAAATTGCTAAAATTAAAGAATGGAATGTTGAAAATATCGCTGAAGTTATTACAAGAGTTAAAGAAAAAACTGGTATAAAAGGGAAATTATTATATATGCCAATTAGAATAAAGATAAGTGGTATTGAACATGGTCCTGAACTTCCTGATGAAATTTATTTAATAGGTCAAGATAAAGTACTTGAAAGATTAAGTTAGGAGATTTTAAATGAAATTATATAATACTTTAACGAAAAGAATTGATGAATTTATTCCTCATGAAGATGGAATAATTCGAATGTATACTTGTGGTCCAACAGTTTATCACTATCAACATTTAGGTAATATAAGAACTTATATTATTGAAGATGTATTTGAAAAGACTTTTAAATATTTAGGATATGATGTTAAAAGGGTAATGAATATAACTGATGTTGGTCATTTAAAAAGTGATGGAGATACTGGCGAAGATAAAATGGCCATTGCTATGGAAAGAGAGCATAAAACTTCTAAAGAAATAGCTAATTTTTACACCGAAGCTTTTAAACAAGACTGTGAACTTGTTAATATAAATTGGCCTAAAACTGTTGTTCCCGCAACTAAAGAAATTGATATGTATATAAAAATAATTACTAAATTATTAAAAGATGGGTATGCCTATGAAAGTAATGGTAATATCTATTTTGATACTAGTAAATATTCTCAATATTATGAACTATCTGGTCGCAAAGAAGAAGAATTAATAGTAGCTAGTCGAAGCGATGTTGAAGAAGATAAGAATAAAAAGAATCCGGCTGATTTTGTTCTTTGGTTTACTAACTCGAAATTTGGTAATCAAGAATTGCAATGGGATAGTCCATTTGGAAGAGGGTTCCCTGGTTGGCACATAGAATGTTCGGGTATTGCTATTAAATATTTAGGTGAATATTTAGATATTCACTTTGGCGCCGAGGATGCTGTTTTTCCCCATCATACTAATGAAATAGCACAAAGCGAAGCCTACTTAGGGCATAAATGGTGTAACTATTGGGTTCATTTAGCTTGGTTATTAACTAATAATGTTAAAATGAGTAAAAGTTTAGGTCATATTTTGACACCCTCAACTTTAAAAGAGGAAGGGTATAATCCTTTAAGTTTTAGATATATGGTTTTACAAAGTCATTATCGGAAGCAATTGTCTTTTTCTTATGAATTGTTAGATTCTTGTGAAATAGCTTATAAAAAATTAAAAAATAAGGTTTTAAATTTAAATCATAATGGAGAAATAGAAACAGAAGCTTTTGATAGTTATAAAACTAAATTTAAAGCTGCTTTAGAAGATGATTTAAATACTGCTAATGCTTTAGCAATAGTATATGACGTCTTAAAAAGCAATCTTAATGATAAAACAAAATATGAATTAATTAAAAATTTTGATGAAGTATTAAGTTTGAATTTAACTCAAAAAGAACAAGTTCAAATAAATGAAGAATTTATTAAGCAAAAAATAGCGGAAAGAAAATTAGCTAAAGAGAATAAAGATTTTGTAAAAGCTGACCAAATTAGAGAAGAATTAAAAAATATGGGTATAATAATAAGAGATACTAGGGAAGGAACTATATATGAGGTGATATAATGGAATTGATACTTTATTTATTAATTTTTATAATTCCTTTAGTAGCCCAAATAAATATAAATTCATCATACAGAAAATATAAAAATGAAGAAAATAGTAATGGTTTATCTGGGTTTGAAGTGGCCCGAAAAATATTGGATGCTAATGGTTTAGACGATATTTATATAGTGGAGACAGAAGGAAATTTAACTGATCATTATGATCCCAATCGTAAGGTTATTAAATTATCGCATGATATTTTTAAAGGGGAGACAATAGCCGCTGCTGCCGTAGCAGCTCATGAATGTGGTCATGCTCTTCAAGATAAAAATAACTATACATTTTTAAAAATAAGGAGTTTTATTTTTCCAATTGTTAGTTTTGCTTCCTATTTTTCTTGGATCGTAATTGTCATCGGGTTATTTACTCAATATTTTAAAATTTTTGCCTTAGGTATTGGTCTTATTATTATTGGTTTAATATTTGAGTTAATAACTTTGCCAGTTGAACTTGACGCCAGTAAAAGGGCTAAAGCCGAATTATCAAAATTAAATTTAATTGGAAAAGGAGAAGATACAGGAGTATCTAAAATGTTGTCAGCCGCTGCTCTTACATATGTGGCATCAGTATTAAGCTCGGTTATAGAAATATTGAGATTAATATTAGTATTTAATAATAGAAGAGATTAACTTAGATACTTAGTTTGTAGGTGTTAATAATTTTTAAATAATGATATATTTCATATAATATTATGGAGGAAAAATATGTTACATTCGATTTTTGTGGCTGTAACATCATTTGTTACCTTCTTACTTGGTATAATGGCCAAGAAAAATCCTAAAATAAATAATTATTTAATACCATTACAAAATTTATTAATAGGCATTATAACAGCTATAATATATTATGTTATTACCAAAGATTTTAGTTTAGTATTGACTACAGTAGGTTTATTTACAGGTGGGACTTATGATGTTTTTAACAATTTAAAAAAATTATTGGATGATGTAGCTAAAAAAGAAAGTTAAACACTTTCTTTTTAATTTTAAATAGTTTATAATAAACTTACAGTTAGGGTATGATTAGTGTGAAAGAAAAAGTCCTAAATTTTGTCAAAAAAGAAATTGTTTTAATAATCGCATTAATTTTAGCAATTATTTCTTGTTTTATTATTCCACCAGATAGAGAATATTTTTCTTATTTTGAATGGAATACTTTAATATGTCTATTTTGCATGCTTATTGTAGTAGCTGGATTAAAAAACACTAATTTTTTTGAATTGGTATCAAAGAAATTAATAAGTATATTTCATACAAGGAGAGCAGTTATTTTAGCTTTAGTATTTGGCACTTTTATATTTGATTTAATTGTAGCTAATGATATGTCTTTAATTACTTTTTTACCATTAACATATTTAGTTTTACATAACACCAAAAATGATAAATATTTAGCTTTTGTTTTTATTATGCAGACAATTGCTGCTAATATGGGAGGAATGATTACTCCTTATGGTAATCCTCAAAATTTATATTTGTATTCATATTTTAATATTAATCCTGCCGAATTTATTAGTATTTTGTTAGGACAATTTTTTGTTGTAGCAATATTATTGTTTATATGTTGTTGTTTTATAAAAAATGAATCACTAGAGATAAAGAATAATGAAAATATAGAAATAGATAAGCAAAAGTTGGTGGTATATATTGTTTTATTCATATTAGTAATACTAAGCATTTTTAGAGTTTTTCCTAGTATAGTAGCGCTTGGAATAGTAATTATGAGTATTATTCTTATTGATATAGAAAGATTTAAATATGTCGATTATGCACTTATATTAACTTTTATGGCCTTTTTCGTCTTTTCTAGCAATTTGGCTCGTATTGACTTTATAGTTAATTTTATTACTAACTTAGTAAATCGAAATACTCTTTTAGCCGGTATAATTTCCTGTCAATTTATTAGCAATGTTCCATCTGCAATTTTATTGTCTAAATTTACTACTAATTACAGAGATTTATTAATTGCAGTCAATGTAGGTTCATTAGGAATATTAATTTCTTCTTTAGCAAGCTTAATTACTCTAAAAGAATTTTTAAAACATCAACCACGCAATTTCTTAAAATATCTTGGTTTATTTACATTATTTAATACCTTATTTCTAACAATAATTATTATAATTACTAACTTAATATATTAATTTAATATATAAACTCCAATGGTCAAATAGGTGGCAAAAATTAACCATAATAGATAAGGAATATTTAAATAACCTGATAATTTATATCTTTGGAAAAACAAATATAATAAATAAATTACTAATATTAAAAGCAAAATAGTCCAAAATATAGAAAAGAACCGCCATTTAAACACAAAGAAAAATATGCTCCATAATAAGTTAACTCCTAATTGAGTGTAATATATTTTACTTTCTTTTATAGTACAGGAATTATTGGTTTTAAACAAATAATAAGATATACCTAATAGTAAATAAATTATTGACCATATGATTGGAAACAAAAATCCTGGTGGCGATAATAAAGGTTTATTTAAAGTCCCATAATCAATAAAATCAGCGATAATTAAACCAATTATTGAACCACATAAAAGTGGGAAAAATAGATAGTAAACTTTAAGAAAAAAGTTTTTCATTAACATCACCTAATAAACCATATGGTTTAAAAGTGATATTTATGTTAAAAGATTTTTATAATATTTCCACGCAATTACCCTAAATACCAATTTATTAATCTCTGCTTCCGTTATTAAGCCACTATTTATTCCATTTTTGATATTATTAAAACTGTTTTTATAATTGGAAGTAATTAAAATGTTATTACCAGCCAAGAGTGCTTTAGTTTCAATATTTTCAATGTTTTTTAAAGCCCCCATATTTAAATCATCAGTAATAATAATACCGGTGAAATGAAGATCATTTCTTAGTAATTCATGCATCTTTTTAGATAAAGATGAAGGAGTACTATCAATATTTTGAACAATATTATGACTATTCATAATTGCCTCTGCACCAGCTTTAATACCGGCTTCAAAAGGTGGTATGTCATATTTCAGAATATCCTCATATGATTTGCTATCTATGGATGTTCCTTTATGGGTATCTAAATTGCTACCATAACCAGGAAAATGTTTGAGGGTATATGAAACATTTGTATTTTTACTGGCTTCGATAACTGTTTGCGCATAGATACTTGTTAAAGTAGTATCTAAACCTAAAGTTCGAGAATAAATATAATCATTTGGATTAGTAGAAACATCTACAACAGGAGCTAGATTTAGATTTAATCCTAATTCTGATAAAATTTGACTTTTATTTATAACATCTTTTTGAATCAGACTAAAACCTCCTAAATTATATAATTCTTGTGAGGATTTAAAAGGCTCTGCTACTAGATTTGGATTACTACTAATTCTTGATACTTTTCCTCCTTCTTCGTCAATAGTAGTTAAAATAGGAATCTTAGAAATTTTTTGTAATTCTTGAATCATATTTTTCACTTCTTTTTTGGTTTTATTTTTAAAGTCTTTTTCAAAAAATATAAAACCACCAAATTGATATTGCTCTTGAATTTGAAGGGAATCATTAGTGTAGTGAACTAATAATAGTTGGCTTATTTTTTCTTCTAAAGATAGAGTTTGCAATTTATTAAAACTATCTAAATAATAATTTTGAAAAAGACCATCATCTAGCCAGTCAAGAGGAATTGGAGATTCGTCTAAAACTTGATAGTTTATTATTTTATTGTCTTTATATTCAATAGATAATTTAGTCCCTATAACCTTGTTAATATTACTATTTTCAAATTGGAAAATTTGGTTTTCTTCATCTTTAAGGGTCAAAATATTGTCTTTATTGGTTACAATTATACCTGTTAAATAGGAATTACTGACTTTAGTAACATTTTGCTTTTGCTCTGGAATAAATGAATCAAATATTAAAAAAAGAAGCGTTATAACAGCCAAAATACTAGTAGTGTAATAAGTTTTGATAAATAACACCTCCATTATTCATTTATATTATAGCAAAAAATAATCTTTATATGAAAGATAATTACACATAAATTTAGAAAAAAAGCCAATAATATTTTTGAGGTGAACTTAATGCCTAACATTCATAATAATATTTCTTTTGGCTTAGTAAATATTCCTATAGTCATGAATCCTGTCATTAAGAATAATGATACATCTTTTAATCAATTGCATAAAGCTTGTCTAAATCGAATTCAATACATTAAATATTGTAATCATTGTAAAAAACAAGTTAAAGAAAAAGATATTATTAAAGGCTATGAGTATGAAAATGATAAGTATATCACTTTTCCTAAAGAAGATTTAGATAAATTAAAGCCAGAAAACGAGCATGAAATAGAAATAATTGCTTTTCTAAAGATAAAAGATATTGATCCGGTTTATTTTGAAAAAAGTTATATTTTAAAAACAGAGAAAACTAATAAGGCATATAATTTATTTTGCGAAGCTTTGAAGAAAACCCAAATGGTAGGTTTAGCTAAAACAGTGTTAGGAAATAAATTTTATTATTGTATTTTAAGATTTAGTAATGTAGGAATAATTATGACCACCTTATTTTTTAAAGAAGAAATTATGCTTCCAGAAGAAGAAATAGAAGGCAAAGTAAATGATAAAGAATTAAATTTAGCTATTAAATTAATCGAGGAGTGGAAAGGAAAATTTGAACCTGATAAATACCATGATGAATATCAAAATAATATCAAGGAAGCGATAGACGATAAATTAAATGGGAAAGAAATTAAAAAAACAAAGAGAAAAAATAAGGAACAAATAAATAATTTATTAGAAGCTTTAGAAAAGAGTTTGAAGAAAAAATCATGAATATATGGCAAAATAAAAATTGGAAGCCAATGCTTCTTAAAGAAGTAGAAAAACCATTTAATAATAAAGATTATTTATTTGAAGTAAAATTTGATGGTATAAGAGCTATAATATTTGCTACTTCGGAAAAAGTAATAGTGCAAACTAGAAATAAACAAGATATTACGAATTTATTTCCAGAATTACAAAAAATAAGTAAATTAGTAAAAGCTAAAACTATTTTTGATGGAGAAATAGTGGCTTTTAATAATAATTTGCCGTCTTTTGGTAAGCTTCAGGAAAGAACACATTTAAAAAATAAAACGAAAATAAATACTCAAAGTCAAGAAAATCCCATTATTTTTATGTGTTTTGATATTATTTATCAAAATAAAGATTTAACTAATTTAAGTTTATTAGCTAGAAAGAAAATATTAGCCACCATAAAAGACAATGATGTATTTATAAAAACCAACTATGTTGAAGAAAATGGTAAAGCCCTATTTCAAAGCATTAAGAAATTAGGATTGGAAGGAATTGTAGCTAAGGAAAAAAGAAGTTTATATAATATAAATACTAGAACTGCTTCTTGGCTTAAAATCAAAAATTTTAAACAGGAAAAATTTGTGATTGGTGGCTATTCTGATAAAAACAAAAATGAAAGTATTACTTTGTATTTAGGAGAATTAAGAGATAAAAAATTATATTTTGTTGGTAAAGTATCTTTAGCCAAGAAATATAAATTATATACGGAAATAAAAAAATCTAAAATATTAAAAAAGAGTCCATTTATTGATTTTACAACTAATATAAATTTTTTAAACCCTCATATGACTTGTTTTGTGCAATATATAGAAAGAACTAAAAACAATCATTTGAGACAGCCCATTTATAAGAATATATAATTTGTAAATATGCTAAAGTATGTTATAATGTTCCTATAATAGGAGTAAAGTTTATGGAATATTATAAGTTGAAATATAAAGAAGTTCTAACGAATTTGAATTCTTCTAAAGACGGAATAAGTGAACAAGAAGCTTTAAAAAGACTAGCCAATAATGGAAAAAACAAATTGGAAGAAAGCAAAAAGGAAAGTAAAATTCAGAAATTTTTAGAACAATTTTACGATCTAATGATTATTATTTTAATAATTTCTGCTATTATTTCGTTTATCTTAGCTATTTTAAATAATGAAAGTTTTATAGATAGCATTATAATCCTAGCCATTGTTATTATTAATGCCACAATGGGTTTTGTCCAAGAATTAAAAGCAGATAAAGCCTTAGAATCGCTTAAAAAAATGCAATTAACAAAGGTTAAAGTAAAAAGAGAAGGCAAGATTCATATTATAAATAGTGAAGACATTGTTAAAGGAGATGTTTTAGTTTTAGAAGCAGGCGATCAAGTTTGCGCTGATGCTAGAATTTTTTGGGAATCATCATTAAAAGTTGATGAATCTTCGTTAACAGGAGAATCAATTCCCGTTGTTAAAAATATTGATGAAATTAACAAAGATGTTCCTTTATCTTTACGAAGTAATATGATTTATTCTGGAACTAATGTTGTTTATGGTAAATGTTTAGCAGTTGTTTGTGCAACGGGAATGGAAACTGAATTTGGACTTATAGCTAAAAGTTTAAATACAGAAGAAAGAGAATCAACTCCTTTGCAAAAGAAAATTACAGATATTAGTAAATTTTTATCTATTATAATTGCAATTATAATTGTGATTATGTTTATTATTGGCTTAATAAAAGGCATGAAGTTATTAGAAATTATAATGCTTTCTATTTCCTTAGCTGTAGCAGCTATTCCTGAAGGATTGCCAGCTGTAATTACTATCATCCTATCTTTGGGAATGTCTGATTTAGCAAAGAAAAAAGCTATTATTCGTAAAATGTCTAGTGTTGAAACTTTAGGATGTACAGAAATAATTTGTTCTGATAAGACTGGAACCATAACCCAAAATAAAATGACGGTAAGAGAAATAATTTATAATAATAATATATTAAATTCAGATGACATTGAAAATGATAATTTTCTTCTTAAAATAATGGCTTTAAATAATGATGTTGAAAAAAATAATGATGAATATATCGGAGATCCGACCGAAATAGCATTATATAATTTTTGTGAAAAATATTTTGATATTGAAAAAGTTAAAAATAAAAATCCCCGAATAGATGAAATTCCTTTTGATTCTGAGCGAAAAATGATGTCCACTATAAATAAAGATACTAATAATATAACGCTTTATACTAAAGGAAGTTTTGATTCTATAATTTCCAATTGTAAGTATGTTTATGAAAATAATAAAATAGTAAAATTAACCAAAAGCAAGCTTGAAAAATTGCGGGAGTTAGAAAATCAAGAGTGTGCTAAAGCTTATCGAATTTTAGCATATGCTTTTAAAAGCTTAGATAATAATTATAAAAAAGATAATCTGGAAAATAACTTGGTTTTTGTTGGTTTAACTGCAATGATAGACCCACCTCGAGATGACGTTAAGGAAGCCATACAGTCTTGTAAAGAAGCGCATATTCGTCCCATAATGATTACAGGGGATAGTCTAAGAACAGCCGTATCAATTGCTAAAGAAATAGGAATTTTAGAAGATGAAAAAGAAGCAATCACCGGTTTAGAATTAGATAAAATGGATAAAAAAGAATTACAAGACAAAATTACTAATTATTCAGTATACGCTCGGGTAAGTCCTACTAATAAATTAGAAATTGTAGAAGCTTGGAAATCCAATAATAAAGTTGTAGCTATGACTGGAGATGGAGTTAATGACGCGCCAGCCTTAAAAGCCGCTAACATTGGGGTAGGGATGGGAATTACAGGTACAGAAGTATCTAAAAATGTGTCTGATATTATTTTAACAGACGATGGTTTTTCCACTATTGTTAGTGCTGTTAAAGAAGGAAGAAGAATTTTTGATAATATTAGAAACGTCTTAGTATATTTATTAACCGGAAATATCGTTGAAATTTTAGTTGTTTTTATAGGCATGCTTATGGGAATTGAAATTTTTTTACCAATTCAACTTTTGTACATTAATTTAATTACTGATGGTATACCAGCTATTGCTCTAGCTTTTGAAATTCCCGATGATGATGTTATGAAAAGAGACGTTCGTAAAAAAGATAGTTCCTTTTTTACGCCTTTCTTAATCTCTAAAATGTTAATTGCTGCAGTTTTAAAAACATTGGCAATTATGCTTATCTTTTTTGTCAATTTAAAATTAAATGGTTTAGAAATAGCGTCAACAATGGCCTTCTTAACCTTAATTTTGGTAGAAATGGTCTTTGCTTATTCTTGTCGAAATTTAAAGAAAAAAGTATTAAATAATAAAATATTCGCTAATAAACAATTAAATAAAAGTATCATGTTTCTTTTTATAATTCAAATAATTATTTTTACAACGCCGCTTAAAAAGATTTTTCAAATAACTTCAATTAACTTTTTACAATTGGCTTATACTTTAATAGTAGTTTTAGTAGTGTTTCTTATTGATGAAATGATTAAAAAAATAATAGCTAAAAAATTTAAAGATTAAAAGCACTTAAAATTCATACCTATAAGTATAGATTTTAAAATATGGGATGAATTTTTAATAGATAAAAAATTAAGAAAATACAATAATAAAAATAACCACTCATATGACTGGTTATTTTTATAGGCTTAAAATAAAGATTTATTCTTCTATATTACTAGTATTATTTTTAGGCGTAGAATTTTTTCCATATATTGTATTTAAAATAGGAGTTCCAATAGTTCCTAATGTTATTAATATTCCAAATACCCACATTAACCTGTAATAAAAATCTGATAAATCTAATATAGACCATAAAGATATAAGTATCATATAGTCCATTATTGCCGAAAAAAGAATTGTTAAATTTTTTAATGTAGAAACTATATTATGTTTATTATTAATTAATAATATTAATGAAATGTGTCCACTTGACCAACATAAAAGATTCAAAGTACCAATTATTTTCCATTTAAAGGTATCAAAAAGGTTGAATTCGACTATGTTCCATATTAGACAAAGCATATATATACAGGTAATTAATGCTAGTCCCATTCCCAAAATGGAGAACAAACGTAAATTGCCTTTTTCATAAATTGTTGATGAACAAAGTCCTGGAATAGAATAACAAAATATTAATAATGTTGTTACTAGTACTTTAATTTCTAATTCGCCAAAAGATCCAGACATAATAATCATAATTCCTACAAGTGCACTTACGCATAAGGAACCTATTAATAGTTTCAAAATATTTTTTCTCATAACACTTCAACTCCATGTATTTTTATATAAGTTTATTATATCATATATTTAAATAATAAAAATTGCAATTTAAAATTGTTTGACATAAATTAAGACTTAATTGCTATGTAAAATAGTTAATGGAAAAAAGAAAAAATGTAGGAATTTACAAGTATTTATAGTATAATACAATTAACAATAATACTTGTAAAGGAGGTTAGTTGTACTAAACATATTATTAAATTGCCAAAATGAGGTAGGTACATAAAGAATTAATTTAAAATAATTAATTGGTAGTTTATAAATAATTTTTAGTCAATGAACATTTATGCAAGAAAAGGTAAATAATGTAATAAAATTTTATAATTTAGCAACCACATTAAAGAATAAAATCAGAAGTGGTTGGAAATTATGGCATGTATCAAAAGAAAGATTAGAAAGTGTTGCAGAACACGTTTATGGTACTTGTATTTTGGCTATAGCAATAGATTCGGAATTTGAAGTTAAAATCGATCTTAACAAAGTCTTGAGAATGTTAGTGCTACATGAGCTTGAAGAAGTAATAATTGGTGATATAACGCCTTATGATCATGTTAATAAAAAAGAAAAGGCTCAAATGAGAAAAGCTGCTATAAGTAAAGTATTAGATAGTTTAGTTAAAAAAGAAGAATATGAAGAATTATTAGATGAATTTAATAGACATGAAACAAATGAATCCAAATTTGCTTACGAATGCGATAAATTAGAGGCTTGTTTAGAAGCAAAATTATATGATGACGGAAAATATGTTAATATTTTTGCGCCTGAGAATGCAGAACTAGTTAATATGGATTTAAATGAGAAAGCGATAGAAAAAGGAGCAAAAGGTTTATTCGATTTATTTGTTGAACATGATTGTAAAGCTTATGATGAAATATTTACAATTATTGCTAATAATATTAGAAATAACAAAGATTAAAGTGAATATTTTAATTTGAAAAAGGATTATTGTATGATAGAGGTTGCTTTTAGTAATTTAGATGAAGCCAATAAGGTTATTTCCAAATTATTAGAGGAAAAATTAGTGGCAAGTTGTCAAATGGTTGAAAGTAGTAGTAAATGGAATTGGCAACATAAAATAGAAGAGAGCAAAGAATATTTAGTATTTATGAAAACCAAAAAAGAAGTACAAGAAAAAATATATAATGTTATAAAAGAAATCCATAGTTATGATTGTTTTGAAATGGCTGTATTTGATTTAAATAGCTATAATAAAGATTATTTAAATTGGATTGATGAAGAAGTAAGTAATTAATGATGAGAGAATATTATGGAAATTAAAATTAATCAATGTAAATATAATATAAAAGAATTTATTAAAAATATTATTTGTGAAGAATTTAAAATAGATTATTGGGGAAAATGGTTAGAGGAACAAGATTATGATGCTTTACAAAAAGAACCTAATATTTTAATTAGCGTTGAAGACAAAAATAGTTTAATAGGTATATGTGGAGTGAAAATAATCAATAAAGACGAATGTTATTTTAATTCGTTTTATATAAGAAAAGATTATAGAAACCAAAAGATTGGGACTAAGATATTTGATATGTGTATGCAATACGTTATAAATAATAAATATAAAAAAGCTTTTTTGACTGTAGACCCTAAATTTTTAATAGCCATTAAATTTTATGAAAAAAAGGGGTTTATATTTGATTATTTTGATAAAAAAAGACAAGAATTATATTATTATAAATATTTAACAAAATAAAATAAGAAAAGCATATTTAACACTAGAATATAAATATACATGATAAATATTACTACAAAGATAGTTAGACAAGGAGGTTACTTGAAATGAGAGAAAATAAGGATAAAATGGATAAGGCTGCAGAAACTATATATAATTTTATTAAAAATTATTGTAGTCAAAAAACAATTGATGAATTTCAAGAAAATTTGAAATTAGCAGATGCTAAAATAATAGAAATAATAAACCAGAATGGATCTCAATTTGAACATGCTGGGGCAACTAAGAAGTAGAATTATTTATGAGAAATAAAATTATAACAATTTTAATAATAGTTTTTTCTATTATATGTGGAATTATATCAAAAGATTATATTTTAGGAACTATAATTCTGGCAAGTGGACTTTTAAATTCATATTATGCTAGTATAGGTAAGACTTATAATTATATTTATGGTGCTCTATATTGTTTATTAAGTGCTTATGTTAGTTATATAAATGGTTTATATGCAATGGCAATATTATCATTACTGATATATTTTCCATCTCAAATTCAAGGTTATATAAGTTGAAATAAGATACAAGATGAAAAAAAAGAAGTAAAGATAAGAAAATTTACGTTTAAAAATTCCATTATTATAGTTAGTAGTTGTATAGTTGGCAGTGTTTTATTAGGGCTATTATTATCTAAAATTCCAACCCAAAACTTAGCTTTTTTAGATTCTAGTAGTAATATTATTAATTTATGTGGAATAATACTTATGAATTTAAGATTTCAAGAATGTTGGATAATTTGGTTATTTAATAATAGTATAGACTTATTTATATGGTTAATAAGTTTTGTTAATAAAGGCCCTAATTCATTAATGATGCTACTAGTTTCAATAGGATATTTATTAATAAATATTTATGGATTATATAAATGGATTAAAAAAAATAAAAATAATAATTAGAAAAAAAGTAAATGAAATGATGGTGAGATATGTTTTGGCTTGGTCAATTAATGGGCTTAATGGCTTTAATAATTTTAATAATTAGTTTTCAAACAAATGAAAAGAACAGATTATTAAGATTACAAATATTTTCAAGTATATTTTTTGCCTTACAATATTTGTTTTTAGGGGCACCAATCGGTTGTTTAATTAATTTAACAACTATAATTAGGAATATTCTTTTTAGTAAAAGTAAAAATATTGCTTGCTCAGTTATCATTATTTTGATAATGGTAATCATATCAATTATTTTTTATACTGATTTAGTTAGTATTTTACCTAGTATTGCCGTAATATTATATACTATAGCTTTATGGCAAGATAGTTTAAAAATTACAAGAATAGTCGAAGTAATTTCTTGTTTATTATTTATAGTTTATAGTATAAGTGTTTATGCAATAGTAGGTTTAATAGCTACTATAATAGAATTAATATTTGTATTAATTGCTATATATAGATTTGATATTAAAGGTAATAAAAAAGCTTTAAAAAAGAAATTTATAAAACAATATTAGCCAATTATAATGGTTAGATTCATGCAATAGAAGAGGTAATTGTAAGAAAGGATAAGTAAAATGAAAGTTAAAGTAATTGGTAGCGGAAGTATGTGGACTTCATATAATAGTGCTTCCTATATGATAGATGATGATATATTAATAGACATTCCTAATGGTATGTGTAAAAATCTATTTAAATTAGGAGTTAATCCTAGAGTGATAAAACACGTTTTAATAACCCATTTTCATGGTGACCATTATTTTGATATTCCATTTTATTTTTTGCTAAAGTCAAGATCAGACAATAAAGATATCAATGTTTATTGTAGTAAAGATGGAAAAAAGAAAAATAAAACATTATTAAAGCTTGCTTTTCCCCATCCAGCAAAAGAGGTTAACAAAGCCATCAACTTAAAATATATATTTGAACCTTCTTTTAGAATTAATGACTATGAAGTAACAAAATATTTAGTGGATCACGGAAGAATGAAACCAGCTTATGGCTATATATTTGCAACTAAACAGGCCAAAATAGGATTTACGGGTGATACTACAATATGTGAAAATGTTTTATATATGGCTAGTGTATGTGATTATTTGTTTTGTGATTGTATGTTTATTAAAAGTACCGATAAACACATGGGAATAGATAGTATTATTTATTTAAGTAGTAAATATCCTAATTGTAAGTTTATTGTTAGTCATTTAGAAGATGATACAAGAGAAGAACTAAAAAAACAAAAAATTAAAAATGTTATTATTCCAAGCGACGGATTAGAAATTACTATTTAATATTTAAGTTATTTTGAAATTTATAAAATAATTATTCCTAAATAAATATGACTTTATATAGGAGGATATTTTATCAATTAAACTACCTCAATATATTTTTTATCATTAATTATATAACTTTTTATTACTCCCATTTTCTCTAATTTTTCTATTAAAAAGATATATATTGAATCCGAATATATTACACATGGAATTATTGGATTACTCATTAAATCAGCTACAAATTTAAACATGGGTATTTTCCCTGCTTTTTTTAGTCTATTAATAATTTTATTATTAAAACTATCAAAATCACAGGATACGACTGATCCATTTATCATATATCTTAATTCTTGGTTACTATTAACAACATTTTCCCATACATTACAATAATTTTCTTTTTGCCATTTTGTTAATATATGTTCTCTTTTTTCAAGTTCAGAAACTTCTTTTTCACTGACAGACCCTATTGTAGTAGCATCCCAATTAATTTCCTCCGAAAAAATAGCACTTATTTCTTTATCTTTATATAAATAGCATATTAATAATAGTAAACAATACTCATCAGTATCTAAATGGCTTGACCAAACTCTAATCTTCTTACACTTAGCGCTAATTCTTTTTAATTTTTTAAAATCTTCAGTAAAATCATAAGATTCCCCATTTTTATAAATTTCAGATAATATCTTTCTATTAAATGGCGTAGTGCTACCAAATTTACCAATACTTAATGATAAGGGTAAACAAATTTTAATATTTTCGTTGCCACTTCTTTTCAATAATCCCAGAGCAGAATCAGATGATATTATTTCTATTATGTCATTATTAGTTCCATCAAAATTTTTATATTCAAAATTCATAGTATTCTCCTTTTCTATAAAATAATTATAACATTATTTTTAATATTAACTTAATAAAAAGTCATCTCTAAATAGAGATGAATATATTTGAATGTCCGAAAAGTTGGCCCATCAATAGAGCGAATAGGTAATGACACAGTATTCCAAAATTTCTTTTATGTATCGAAAAAAGAGTTTTTTTGATAAAATATTGTTATCATAAAAATATAATAAATAAGTTATGAAAAGGAGGAAAACAATGAATAAAGATATAATAAACTTTAATACAAGAGAAAGTGTTAGAAAAAACTATGATTTAATTGCAGAACAATATGGCAAAGATTTTGGCACCTATATAGAAGATTTAGATGTTTATGAAGAATTCGAAAAGCATTTATTAAAACATGCTACAATTTTGGATTTAGGGGCGGGAACTGGTAGAACTTATTTTTATTTTAATACAAAGGGATATCAATATATAGGACTAGATTTTTCAGAAGAAATGAAAAATAATGCGTATAAAATTCATGGAGAATTTC